>PFGG01000055.1 GCA_002783405.1 bacterium (Candidatus Blackallbacteria) CG13_big_fil_rev_8_21_14_2_50_49_14
AAACTTAAATCGCACCCCGAATCTCGTGATTCAAGGTGCGAAGAACTTTCATTCTGAACTACTGTTTGAGTCGGGGCACCCAAGACCTCATCGCAGGGGCCAATCGGCTCAAAGCGCAGGCGATAGTGCCGCTTACGCGCAATATCAAGACACCAGGCTTCAAATTCAGCCCGGCTCCATTCAAAGCGGTGATCACTGTGGCGAAAACTACCGGCTGGCAAAAGAGGGAAAAGCGCATTGTATTCGGCATTGGGAGTGGTCAAAACCACATATTCTGGTTGCAGATCTTCAAAAATCACCTGGGTGAAAGCCTCCAGGCGAAAGGGTTCCAAATGCTCCATGACTTCAACGGCCACCACCGCTTCAACCCCCTGCAAACGCCGATCGCGATAGACCAGAGAGCCCTGAAACAAGGCAAGACGCTCTTGCTGTTTTTCACTGAAACGCTCGGTATGCAGACGGCGGGAAGCCTTTTCAAGACTGCGGGAAGACACATCCATGCCGATGATTTTCTTGAGAGACGCCTGCTGCCAAAGCAATTGCAAAAGCTGGCCCTCGCCACAGCCCAAATCAGCCGCAGAAGCCACCCCCGACTGGGCAATAACCTCGGCCACCCGCTCCAGGCGCCGTTGATTCAGGCTGAGCGGCTGTTCAAGCGCCTCTTCCTGCGATTGTTTTTTTTGCCCCTCAAAAGCCATAGGCTCTTCCTGCAGGCGCTGCAGAGCCAAATCGGTTAATCGCTTCTGATGGCGCAGATAACGCCGGGTGATCAACTCACAGGCAGGATGAGCGGAAAGCCAGCCCTCGCCACGCTTGAGCAGTTTTTCAACTTCTTCTGGCCCAATAAAATAGTGTTTGTCGTTATCCAGCACTGGCAAAAGCACGTAAAGATGGGTCAGCAGGGCACTGAGATGCAGTGTATGACTTAATTCCAAGGTGTAGTAGGGGCTTTCTCCCCATTCCGGGAAACGGGGTTCAAGCGGGTGACGCGTAATCGTGAGCTGATAGCCCAAGGGGGCAAACAGGGCCTCAAGTAAACCCGGCCCGCCCCGGCTGGCCACCACTGAAAGTTTGGCGGTCAGCGGAATGGGAAGATCCGCCAGCAAGGGCTTTTCACGGCAGCGCCCATTCAGGGCCGACCCCAAAACCTGTGCTATCGCCACGCTCATAAACGAAGAGGCCACATAGGGCCGATCATTGACATACTGCCCCAGGGCAAAACCTTCCCAGGCAGGGTTGTGCTCACGCACCTGTCCAATCGGGTCAATATCCAGCACCAGGGCCAAAGTACAGCGCTCTTCACTGACTTCGGGATAAAAAACATGCACCTGCCCGAAAGAAACGTCAAAATGCTGCACCCGTGCAGGATTTTTGTGCATCAGATAGCCCAAATCCGTCGCCGGAGCATGGGTCGTGGTCAGGGTCAGAAGCATCGGGGTCTTTTCCTTTGCAAGATCTTCGTTTTTATCATACCCCTCTTGGGGGCAGGAATCCAAGCAGAGCCGTTTTTACCTTTTTCACAAAAACTTTTGTGCTTTTTCTGCCCTGAGCGAAAAGATCCGCAAAACAGGGTTAGAACTGCTTTTTCTTGAAATCGACACATTACACCGCATAAAAGCCTATCTTTGTCAATCCCCCAATGGGGGATGGGAATCAGTTTTTTTATTTGGTATAACCAATAGAAATGGGCCAATAAAGGGAAAACACGTGATTAAGCGTGCATTTTGTGCATCTTCAAAAAAATTATCTTTTGCACTGAGCAGATACTCTCTTCTTTTCTGCTTAGGTTTGGGCTGTATGGCCTGTCAAGTAACTCCACCCCCAATAAACAACAGGGTTCCAAACCAAGTACAGGAAGCAAAACTAAGCCCTGCTCAAGCCACCCCCTCGCCACCTGCAAAAACCTTGTTTGTTCGGGGGACTGCCCCCATCCCAAACAAACCAGAATCGCCAGTTCCTACAAAATTCCCCCCGACACAAGCCAGTGTGCTTCCTGCTCTAAAAATCAGCAGCCCCCCAGCAAGTAAAGGTTCTTCGGATAATAGTACAAGCTCTTCGAGTAATAGCATAGGAAATCCAGGCTCTGTCAGCATCTCCCCAGTCAACCCAGCTCCCCCGGCAACTCCTCAACCCCGGCCTTCACAGCCTCAGATTCTCTCGGTTCTGCTCAAGGGCCAAGAAATCATGGGACCTGAGGCTTTGGGAGCCATTCAAGCCAACTATTCGGGCAAGGAAATCGTTCTCACTCTCACAGGATTTTTTCCGGGAGTTCTTAGCAATACCGAAGTTTATCTCGACAATGAGATTTCACTTGAATTGGTTTCAAGCAGTCAGACGGAAATTCAGGCACGTTTCAATACCCGCAATATTCCAGATCTTTATCTGGTGGGCAATCAACACACTTTGAGCGTGTTTTTGCCTAGCCAAACCCTCAAGGTTCAAGTCAGAGTGGGGCCTCCAGAGCAAAGCCAGAACTTGGCTCCCCAGATTCTCAGTGTGAGTGTGCAACGGGATAGCGAGAATCAGCCCGAAAACATTTTGATCAAGGGGCAAAACCTAATGCTGAACTCACTTTTCGCACAGGTCACTTTGGATGGCCAAATACTGGAGACCTTTGAAAGTGGGTTTGAAGAGCAAGATACACGCCTTTTGCTGGGCTTGCCTGAAGACGGAGATTTCTCACCCGGCATGTCACATCGTCTGAGCTATATCTCTCCTTTTGGGATCAGTATTTATGAATTTAAAAGTTAACACTGCAAAAACTTGTCAGGAAGGGATAGAATAATGTTAAGTCTGAAAAATTGGGCGGTAATACCTGTGACGCTCGCTATTTTGAGTGCCTGCACCCTTCCCAAGCAAAGCTTGAATACAAGTTGGGCACCGCCTCAAACGGCTTCATCTTCGACGGGAACACTCACACATGGTCAGCCTTTGGGCGAATTTAAAGGGGATCTCAAACTGGAGATCAACCCGGCTTTGCTTGGAGAAAAATACAAGCATTCAAAGCCCTATTCTCTAACTCCTGAAAGCACCTCCTTTCAAATTCTTTCACACAAGCAAAAGGTTTACCCCAAAATAGAATGTGTTCAGACCCTACCTGACAAGAGCTATATTGCCTATTTCGGCTATGAAAATTCAAGCTCAGAAGTCATTGAAATTCCGGTTGGCCCACGCAATAAGGTGCTTTTGCCCCGAGGCCCCAAAGAACATGAATCGGAGCAGCATGATTCCAAAAGCAAAGATGATGAACATAAAGACAATAAAAGCAAAGACTCTAAACCCGAAAGACGAAATGGCTTTGACCAAGGCCAACCCAGTCGCTTTCAACCGGGTCGTGTAGAGGGCTTTCCCCAGGTTATTTTTTCGATTCCCTTCAGCAAAGGGCAAGTTTCATGGATACTCAACGGAAAGAGTGCTGTTGCCTCAAAGCGCAGCAAAACCTGCCCTGTTATCCCCACACCCACTCCTGAACCCTCTGCCACGCCCACGCCAGAACCGACTCCGACCCCAACGGCAGAACCCACACCCACACCTGTCCCTACCCCCAGTGATGTGGCCTTTGATCCTGCTGACCCCAGCAGTTTAGGTGATTTGTTCCCCGATGTGCCTGGCAATAAAAATCTTCCCCAACCCGAAACCAGCGAAAGCTTTATTCTGCTCAATGACCATCTCCCAGAGCCTGTGGCAGCTGGGCATGTGGCCTTGCAACTGGCTGATCCTGTCGCTCAAAATCTACAGTCCCTGCTGCAGGAATACAATGCGATTCAAGTGACCGAACCGATTAATGGCATGTATTTTATTCAACCTGATATGACCCGTGTCGATGTCAGCACCTTGGCCGATAATCTGCGCACCCTCAACGGCATGGCCAGTTCGCCGGATCAGGTTGTGACCTATGGGGCCTTTGGCAATCTTGAAGCAGCAAAAACCCTGGCCTTTGCAACGGCCATGGCCCTTGATCCACGGGTTAAAAGTGTGGGTTTTGATCCTGTGCTGGAATTGGCCAGTGGGGTGACTACTCAGGAGCAGACTGATGCAACATATGTGGCGGGTGGAAATGTGCCTCTTGTTCCTTCAGCCCAAAATTCCTGGTGGCTCAATGAACGCTCTACTTGGATTACCCATGCTTGGGAGTATTCACTTGGATATAATTTGAGTTTGAATCGACCGATCAATATCGGTGTAATTGATGGGGGATTCTCAGGAATGAAGTATCATTCCGAAAAAGGCAGAGATTTTGAGAACCAAATTCTTTGGTATGAAGGCGGGTATATAAAAGAAGGAAAAATCACCCCTTGGGATGATGCCGCTATTCAAGCAGAAGAAAACCTCAATACGCCAATAAAGCCAACAGGTGGACATAATAGAACTTCTAGCCATGGCACTGCCGCAGCCTCAACCATTGCCGCAAGATTTAATAATGGGGTGGGGATTGCGGGTGTGGCTCCCTACTCGAAAATAATACCGATTAAAGTAGGTCTAAATCCAACCGCGACAAGAGAGTTTGATGCCCCTTACTCACATGTTCTCGCCGGAATTCAGTATCTGGCCAGTAAAACCTATCCTCCTGTAGATATTGTGAATATTTCAATAACCAGAGGCTCTGCTGATTCTTATATCTATGATTATTTTGATAAGGTTATTAATCAAGAATCCTGGCTTAAACCTTCTCAAAACTTAATTCGCACCTTAAGCCAAGCTCCGCAGCGTATGGTTTTTATCAACGCAGCAGGAAATACAAACTACGATGCAAAATTAGCTTTGCCCAGTAGTATCCTTTTTCCTGAAATGATAACAGTGGGTGCTTTAATGGATGATCCTACCATGGCAACTGTTCCGATTGAGAGTGAAGCGATCAATTTAAGGCGCACGCATGTTTTTGCAAGTGACAGTGATTATAACAAAAGCATTAAAATAGGATCAAATTACGGAAACAATGTAACCGTTTGGGCTCCTGGCTTTCGCATGTTAGGTTTGTCTCCGCTATATATACATTCAAAAGATGTGTCTCAACCTGTCTTAACTGACTTGCAAGATTGGGACCTGACCAGTGCCGCAACCCCTGTGGTTGCTGGAATTGCGGCATTGATGAAGGCGATAGATATTAATCTAACGGGTGCAGATATTAAACAAAGGCTTTTAGACACAGCCAGAACCCATACGTATCAAGATGATTATTTGCGTGTGAATCCTCTTTTTGCTGTTCAATTGCCGTCAAGTATAGACAGCGGCTGTAAAGTTTTAAACTATAATCTCAGTTGTGGCAATCGCTACTCTGATACCTTAACCATTAAAGCTATCAATGGTTTAAATGCTGTAAGATCACTGACAGCCAATACGGCACAAACTTTTCACGGTGTTTTGGTTCCCTACGATGGAATGAATGGCTATGGTTTTCGCTTAGAAAATACCAGCCAAAATATTGCCTATAATTTATTTGCAAGTGACAGTGGCGATTTGAGTGGGTATCAGGCCGAATATACCAATTCAGCCGGTGAATTGGCTTATATTCCGTTGGGGCAATTGCGCGAACAATTTTACCCTTCGGCTCCAGAGGCAGATGTAACAGGATGGGTTGTACCCGATACAGATCGCATCCAAATCCTCAAAATTCGTTGGCTGCCCAATGAAAATACAGTTCCCTCTCCTACACCGACTCCTGCTCCAACACCAACACCAGATCTTTCTACAATTTCCCAGATTCCAGCAAGATGGTGGGTGAGGGCATTTAATGTCAATGATCGTGTGAATGTACTTGTTAATGATGAACATTACCCTATTTTCGGACTTGGTTTTAATGGTGCACAAGTACAAGAAATCACTCATTTATTAAACCCGTATCCGCAAAAAAATAAAGTCCGATTCCAGACTTTTAACGACACAAATGCTACAGAAGGTACAGCTTGGGGCTTTGAGCTTATTTGTCTTTGTCCTGGCCGAAATGGCCCAACTCTTGACGCAGGAAACTTAACACCACAAATAATCTATCACGATGTTCATGGAATCGCAGAAAATCCTGATCGACATCCTGCAAGAAGAGGTAATCCAACTTTGGGATTGGTTTATGATCAGGCTATTTATTTTTATAAAAATGGTATTTTTCCGTCAAACACAACCTATTCATTAAGCACTTTAAATGTAAGTGATCAGATGGAAATCGAGCTAAATAGACCAAACATAGGTTCTCAGCTCATATTGGAACATGATTATACGGAAGATTATACAAAAAACATGGATTTAACACCTCTTTTAAAAACAAATGCAGAAAGAAATAGTTTTCGAACCATTGTAAATCATGGCTCAAAATGCAGACCTTATACATCAATGCCCAACTATACTTATGGAGTGGAAATATACAATATGACAATAGATGGCCAAGAGCTTGTATTTCGGCATAGGGACGGAGAAAAAGAAAATCTTGATCTATATCCAGCGGGTGCACATTTTAACAAGGAAGCCTATCTCCCTGATTATGCCCGTGGTGTTATAGACGCAGCCATAGCTTGTACTCCTGGAGCAGCAGAAGATGATTCAATCACAGGTGAGAATGGAGATCCGCTTTATTCTTATAATTTGTTGAGCTATCCTTTTTATTCAACTACTAGACTTTACAATACAAACGAAATGAATATCCATTTCAATGCATTTCCAGTTCCTTTTGATCTCGAAAAAGAACAATTTTTTATGTACTTATGGCCATGAAAAAATCAAAAAAATGGCCCTTCATTCGAATATGCAAATATACGCTACTATTTGCAACCTTAACGGCTTGTCAGCTTCAAGATTTTGTTTCAAGACAACCGCCTATAGAGGTTTCTTCTCTACCGGTTAAAGTCTCACCTCAAAATCCATCTACTCCATCTCCTTCTTCAACAATAAAAGCAACAGCCTTGCCCTCACCTTCGCCTGGTGTCGCTGTCTTACCAACAGCTATACCTATGCCAACACCCTCTCCGTCTCCTTCAGTATCTCCATCCACACCATTCCCTTCACCCTCAGCGAGCAGCTTGAGCGAATGCCCTGTAGTAGATATAGGCTTCGAAACCTGCGCCGCTTTTTATGGATTTGTCTATGATATAAACAATAAAACAGTTGAAAATGCAAAAATTGATCTGTACAAGCTAAAAAATAACTATGAAATATCTTTTTATAAATCAACCTATTCAAATCAAAGTGGAGCATACGGTTTTCCAAGAATTGTTGATGACCATTATGTTTTAAAGGTCAGCAAAGAGGGTTATGCTACGCGCTTATTTAAATATTTCGGTCTCACAGGGTATCCTAAAGACAATATAGACTTTGGAGGAGATGGTTCTCAATCTTCGCATCACCCAGAACTCTTTCTAGATAACAGTCCGGAGGTGATTGAAAATAAAATCATTCACAATCAAGCTAATCCCGGCACACCTACTTTCGCGCTTACATTTAATGAGCCTGTGGATAAAAAATCCATCGAAGAGAAAATAGGTATTTATGCTGCGTCCACTTTTTTTACGGAGCTGATATATCCTTCTACTTATGGGGGAGCATATATTAAAGACTCTCCATTAATTACTTCCTGCGGTTCAAGTACCTTTGAACAATGCTTAGTTATAAAGCCTGAGAATTTGACTTTTTTCTGGAGTTCAGATCTAAGCCAAGTGACTATATCATTTAAACCTGGTTTTCAACTGCCTTTAACAAAGCAGAATGCGCTAGCAAATTCTCGTAGTGTCTTTGGAATTGCTTTTTTTGATCCTGTAAGTCAAAATCGAACCATTTATGATCTTGATGGGAATGGACGAACATCTAAACATTTTAATTTTCAACCTGATTATGCTGGACCGTTTCTTCAAGTGCCAAATATTTCAACCGCGCCAATCAAAGACATAAGTGTTTGGGGATACCAATATTCGTTGACGGACGATTTCCCCCCCCGCCTGCTCTCACTCCAACCGATTGAAGCCTCACTACGCTTGAACTTCAGCGAAATTATGGCGATTCAGACCTATAAATACCTGATCGCGGGCGGAATGATCGACATGCTCCCCCCTGGTTTGCCTGGCAGTGAAACCCGTTCGCCTGCCGAGTATCCGGGTAATCTGGGCAATGTCACAGGCCGCAAGACCGCTGCCAATTACCAGCTCAAACTGGAACGAGTAGGCGCAACAGTTTTTCAAACTACTTGGAAAGCCCTGGGTGGTGAAACCCGCTACGACAGCGAGGATCCAAGCCGCCAGAGCGTGCGCCTGTATCCTCCGCATAGCACCCAGGCTGTGAATGGCTTTTACCCAGCTTTCAGTGCAGTCAGTACCACTGCTGTTAATGCTGGCTTTGGCCAAGGCAGCAATACCGGTCAAAGCTGGATCCTGCGTTGGCAGGGCATCAGCAATAAGGGCGAAGTAGGAGCGGTGCATGAGGTCAATCTGGCAGGCAATGCCCTCTATACAGCCAGCGAATGGGCCAATCAGCTGCAATTGGCTCTCCAGGCCAGCAGCTCTGGCGAGGGCAATTGGCAGGTTCAGGCCAGTGCCGATGGCAGCCAGCTTCAACTCAAACTGGCAAGTGAAAGTGGGGAGTTTATTGGTTGGAAGCTGGTCAGTATCAGCTCTCCCAGTGCTGCTTTTCCCAGTACCTTGAGCACCCCCAGCCAAAACTGGGCTGCCCATACCGATTGGAAATGGTGGCAAGCAGGCGACAAACTCAGTATCGAGGTGATCAATCCCATCTTTGACCCCGCAGGCAATTCAATCGACCCCAACGCCAAAACCGCATCAATGTCACTTTGAAAGGAAACACCATGAAAACAAAATTTGCAATCCTATCTGCTTTGCTCTGTCTTGTTTCAACCCTGCCCGCTCAATCGGTATCACCCCTTCAACTTAAACAAATCTTTGTAGCAACCGCTGAAAACAGCTTTGTCAAAGGGGATACGATTACCTTACAGTTTAACCAGCCCATGAACCGGGCCAATTGGGTTGATGGCCGTATCTCTCACAGTGCCCAAACCACCCCCAAAGCACCGGCCGGTTATAGCGAACCCGCAGGCAGTCAGAGTGCGGTCAATGCCGCACGCAACTATACGGTCAAAATTACACCTGGCCCAGGCTCGAAAACACATGCTTATACAGGAACTTGGGCCAGCTTGGGGGGAACCGCTCTTTATGAGCCCCAGGATTCCAGTATTGTCTATCTTTTGCCCCCCAACCCCCGCACTCAAGTCTTTGCCCCCGGCGATCAGGTCGAACTCATTGCAGTCAATACCCTGACCAGCCCCGATGGCACAGTCATTGACCCATCTAAGCTTCAGCACAAGGCTCCAGCCAGTTAATTAACTTCTTAAACTAAGACGTCTAAACCCTTTTGATCGACCAGATTGAGAAGTTTCAACGAGAGACTGTTGGGCTTCTTTTTTCCCTGCTCCCACTTCTGAATGGTCGATACGGTGGTATTGAGATAGGCAGCGAAAACAGCCTGACTTACGCCTTGTTTGATGCGGATTTTTTTTATTTGAGCCGGTGAATATTCTTTCACCTGGGGTAAACAAAGGGCATCGAATTCCCGCAGCGTTTCAGGCTTCATGACACCCGCATCATGTAAACCCTTTGCGGTTTCATAAATACTGTTTAATATCGAGCTATTCATACACAAATCATAACACTAAGTACTATGATTTACTTTCGATTTCTGGCTTTGAATCGTAGAAATATATCGAAACCATTCAAGTTTAAGTTCTGCCTAAATCTTTTTCAAGACCCGAAAGGTCCAGCCCCCAGAGCCTGATAGACTGAACAGGTAAACGACTTAAACAAACACTTTCGGAGGATTCCATGGGAGATATTCAGGTTTCAAACAACGCAATGATCAAGGCCGGCCCCGAGGCTGAAAAAGGCATTTTAAAAGGCGTTGAAGCTGTCGGCAAAGGCTTGAAAAACCTCAAGGACAACCTCTTTGGCAAAACAGGCAGCACGATTCTGGCCTCAGCCGCTTCGGGTGCGCTGATTGGTGCGCTGACCCCTGTTCCTGGTGCTGTCGTCGTTGGAGCCGTGGCCGGTGCCGCTGTCGGAACCGGCATTGCCTTAACCGAAAAAGCCAAAGAAGCCGGTAAAAAAGGTGCTTCATTGGCTGCCTCGATTGCCACTGGCGCTGCCGCAGGTGTGGTATTTGGCTTGCCGGGCTTGCTGGTGGTCGGTGCAGGTTATGCCTTTTCAACAGGTGCCGCACAAAATGCAGCCAAAAAAGTAGGCGAATTTCTGTCTAAAAATGCAGACAAAATGGTGGCCAAAGCCGCTCCTGAACAGTAAGTCATGGCCGGTTACAGCTTGGTCGAACTGATCGACGCCTTTTACAAAGAAGCCATTTCAGAACAAGACTATCTCTCAGGTTTGGATCAGCAGATCCAAAACGCCCAGCGCAAGCTCGCTGAACTGGACAAACAGAAGATCGCCCCTGCCGATCAGGCCCTCTGGCAGGAAGAACTCCTGCCAGGCTTGCAAGCCGCCTACGAAGGGGTAATTGGCGCGGCCAGCGAAGCGAAAGTCTATGCCCAGGAACGCAAAGAAGAAGTTTTGCATGGGGTGGGTATTTTACTCGCCAGTGTCGATAAAATCATGGAGTTTCTGGCGCTGCGCAGTGGTTTGGTCAGCGAAAGCACACAAAAGCTGATGGCCGAAGCCCTCAACCCCCACAGTGATGGGCTGAGTCTGGAAAGCCCTGTCAGCAAAGGTTCTGCCGAATCCAGCATTTCCTTTCTGGGTGAATGAGCAAATCTTCTCCCGCCGCGCATTATCAGATCATCGCCCCCCTCGGTCAGGGGGGCTTTGCCACGACCTGGCTGGCAAAAGACACACGTACGGGCCAGCGCTGTGCGCTCAAAAAACTCAGCCTGCACAAATTGGATCATTGGAAAAGCCTTGAGCTTTTCGAGCGTGAATGCAAGGTTCTGAAAAACCTCAAACATACAGGCATTCCCCGTTTTATTGAATCCTGGAACAGCGAAGACCCCTTTGAGCTGGTGCTGGTGCAGGAATATATCCCCGGCAAATCGCTGCAAACCTGGATTGAAGAGGGCCGTCGTTTCAGCGAAGATGAAGCTCTGCAACTGGCCCTGCAAATTTGCGATATTTTAATTTATCTTCACCGCTTTTCTCCCCCGGTGGTGCACCGCGATCTCAAGCCTGGCAACCTGATTCTGAATGAGCAGGATCAGATCTTTCTGATCGATTTCGGAGCGGTGAAACAGCAGGTCAGTGCCCAGGCCCAACACAGCATCACCATGATGGGTACTGTGGGCTATATCCCCCTGGAGCAACTGGAGGGCCGTGCTCTTCCCGCTTCTGATCTCTATGCTTTGGGGGCCACCCTGCTCTTTCTTTTAACGGGTCGCTCGCCAGCCGAATTGCCAAAAAAAGATCTCAAACCAGATTTTCGCTCCCAGACCCATTTTTCCATGGGGTTTAACCGCATTCTGGATCGTCTCTTGGATGCCGATCTGAACAAACGCTATGCCCTGGCCGCAGAGCTGAAACGGGATCTACTCAAACTGATTGAAAAACAGCAAAAGCGCAACCAAGCCTTTGACTTTGACAAGTTCAAACTCTGGCAGACCGTGCCCAAAGCCTGGGCGGGCTTTTCTCCGCCCACGAAAATAGGGATGGGCTTGGGTGTACTGCTGCTCAGCCTGCCGCTGCTGCTGCAAGGCTTAAAACATCTGAGTCCAACACCCCCCCCAAAAAAAACACAGGCGCAAACCGTAGAAACCGCCAATGTCAAAATGCAAAGCCTGCGCTGGCAGGCTGCCCCCCTGAAAAACTGGCAACGCCTGGAACCTGCCCCCAATCTGATCAGCTTGAGCCAAACGCCTCAGGGACAGGTCTGGGGAATTGCCAGCAACGCCCTGTACCTGCTCAGTGGCAGTCCCGATGCGCCCATCCACTGGGAAGCTTCAAAGCTGACAGGCGGCTACGCCAGTTTAAACTGGCTACAAGCCACCCAGAATCAAGGCATTTGGTTCGCAAGCTCTGACAGCCACTTGTATCGTTTGAAAGACAACACATGCCTTGAAATGGACAAACCCAGCCCAGCTAAAATCACAGCCCTGGGGATCTGGCAAGACAAACTGCTGCTGGCAGCCGGCCCCCAGCTGTATTTTTGGGACACACGCTCAGATACCTTTCAGCTTTTGGGCAAACTGCAGGAATCGATCGAGGCCCTGTACAGCGATGCCGACAAGGTACTCTGGGTGGGAGATCGCAACCGCCTCTACCGCTATGAGGGCAAAACCTGGCAAAAAGTCTGGGAAGGCAAAAGCAGTTACGATGACCGGATTCGGGTGATCCGCCAGGCAGAAAACAAGCTCTGGCTGGGGCTTGAAAAAGGGGCCCTCGCCTTGGATCTCAAACGCAATCTCAGCTACAACCTGCTCAATAACGGCAGCAGCAAAGGGTTGGAAAGTATGCCCCAACAGGCCCGCTGGCTGGCCACCAGCCATACCTATGCCGAAGGCCTCTACCAGTTTAAAAACGGGCAAGCCGGCGCTCAAACCCTGGGTTGGCGAGACGGTCTGCCCGATGATCGCTTTCAGGCCCTGCTGCTCGATGCCCAAGCCCAGCTCTGGTTCAGCGGCCAAAGTGGCGAACTCTGGAAAACCCCCACTGCAGAACTGCTCAAACAGATGCAAGCGCCCAAACCACCCGCACACCCTGCGCTGCGCTTTGAAAGCGCCTGTGCAGCCTGGCAGGGGCTGCAACCCGCCCCTTCTGCACAACTGGCCGGAGACGGGCAAAGTGGTGATCTGCGTGTTTATTGGAATCAACAACAGCTTTGCCCCTATGGTGAAGGCTTCAGATCGCAGCAGGGAGAGCTGCTGGAACTGAATTGGCAAGGCCTGAAAAAGTGGACGCATGGCAAAGTACAAAAGCTACCGCTGCCAGAAAGGATGCTCTCCAGCCAAAGCCTGTGGCTCGATTCAAAACAAAGAATTTGGCTGGCACGGCGTTATCCCTATATCCTTCTGCGCTTTGTAAACCAAAATTGGCAGAAATTCGGGAGCCAACAAGGTTTCTCGGAAGGAAGTGCGGCCTTGCTCTATGAAACCCGCGCAGGAAAAATTCTGGCAGGCAGCAAGGTCAAGGGCGAATTGCCACTCCAGGTTTTTGATGAAAGCAGCCAGCAGTGGCTGAACAGCGGGCTCAAATACCAGAAATCCTGGATGACACCCGAAGCCAAACAAATACTCGAACTTCACACGGGTCAATTGGCCCTGGCGACAGATGAAGGTCTGTTCTTAATCGAGGCCGATTTCAAACAGGCCCAGAAAGTTGAAGGTCTGCCCTATAAGGAAATTCAAGGCGTGGCCGAAGATGCCCAGCACCGCCTCTGGATTATCTATGATCGCCATGGCAAAGGCCGAGGGCTCAGTCTCTGGGACCCTGCCAAGGGCAAGGTCAGTCACCTGGACTCACGCCAGGGCCTGGTGCCCGACCGCTTCCAGGAAATCGCCATCGACAGTCAAAAACGCCTCTGGTTAATGGGGGGCGGCATGGGGGTAGCGGTTTATACCCAAGCCCCGCTCGAAAAAGCCATGAAAGCCCTCAGCCCTTGAAGACTGGCCAGTCCCCTGCTAAGCTGTGAAAATCCTGCAAGTTCCGTGAAAGAAGCACCCACCCATGAGCACTTCCGCCCTGCGTTTTCCTGATCAAGCCCGACGCCAGAAAATTCTTCAGCTTTCGCTGCCGATTATCGGGGGCATGGTTTCGCAAAATATTTTGAATCTGGTCGATACCGCCATGGTCGGCTCTTTGGGCAACCAGGCTCTGGCTGCTGTGGGGATCGGCAGTTTTGCCAATTGGATGGCCATGGCCTTTATCACCGGGCTTTCGGCTGGGGTTCAGGCCATGGCGGCCCGGCGCATGGGCGAAAGCAAAGAGGGTGAAATGGCCATTCCGCTCAATGGGGGGCTTTTGCTGGCCTTTGCCCTGGCAGCCCCCTGGTCTTTGCTCTTGTTTTTCCTGGCGCCCCTGCTCTTTCCCTTTCTCAATCCCGACCCCGCGGTTGCCATTCACGGCGTGCCCTACCTCCAAGCCCGACTGCTGGGTATGGTGGCTGTGGCCATGAACTTTTCCTTTCGCGGCTATTGGAATGGCATCAATTATTCGGGGGTGTATATGCGCACCTTGATCGTGATGCATCTTGCCAATATTGTACTCAGCTATCTGCTGATTTTCGGAGTCTTGGGTCTGCCGGCCCTGGGCACGGCAGGAGCCGGGATAGGCACCACCCTTGCCACATTTTTGGGCACGGCCCTGTATTTTATCGAAGCCCTGCGCGTGGCCCGTAAAAATGGTTTTCTCAAGGGCCTGCCCCGTGGCGAAACCCTGGTTACCATGCTGCGTCTGGCGGTTCCCGCAGGCATTCAGCAATTGTTTTTCTCAGCGGGCATGACCAGCTTTTTCTGGATTGTGGGCCGCGTCGGCACCGCTGAACTGGCTGCATCGAATGTCTTGGTCAACCTGCTACTGGTCGCCATTTTACCCGGCATGGCCTTTGGCATGGCCTGCGCTTCGCTGGTCGGGCAGGCCCTCGGGCGCTCAGATCCTGAAGACGCCCGACTCTGGGGCTGGGAAGTCTCCTGGATCGCCTGTCTGAGTGTGGGCATGCTTTCGCTGCCTGCTGTTTTTTTCCCCGATATGATTCTGGGGCTCTTTATACACGATCCCCACACCCTGGCGCTGGCACGGTTTCCCTTGCAATTGGTGGCTCTGACCATGGCCCTCGATACCCTGGGCTCGGTGCTAATGCAGGCCTTGCTTGGTGCAGGTGACAGCCGCCGGGTGATGTTGGTTTCGGTCGGCTTTCAATGGGGCCTTTATTTGCCCCTGCTCTTTGTCTTGACCCAAATCGGCCTGCTCGGCCTGACCGGCATCTGGGTGCTGCAAATGGGCTACCGTGCAATTCAAACCCTGGTCTTTACCCGGCTTTGGCAAGCCGGGCACTGGCAGAAAATCAGGGTTTAATCCACTGCGAAGGACAGGGTCAAAACGGCAGTAATATCCTTTTCAATCGTGCCGGTATCGTACAGGCCTGAATCACTGACTTCGGTCGAATGCGGACGGGTGATCTGAAAAACACCCGTGCGTACCGCCCGCACAGGGCCCAAATGGCTGCCCGCGCTTTTGAGAATCTGTTCAGCCCGCAAACGCGCGTCTTTGGTGGCCTCAGACAGCATTTCCACACGCAGGTCACTCAAACGGGTATAGAGGTACTCGGGGGGATAGGAGTCGAAGGGGAGCCCTCTTTGAATCAACTCCCCTGATTCCTGCGCCAGGGTCTCAATTTTTTTGACATCGGCCAATTGAATTTCAAAACTCTGGCTCAAGCGATAGCCGCGAATCTTGCCCGAGTCATTGCCATTGGGCAAAAGTTCAGGCAGGCTTGAGGTTTGAACCGCGCCCAGGCGCAAAGCTTCAGCAGGAATGCCCTTTTCCTGAAAAAAATAATTTTTAATCGTTTTGACGTGTTCCTGCAAGGCTGCGTAGGCCTGCTGTTGGGTTGCGCTTTCCACCCCCACAGAGCTGCGCCAGATCGCGAAGTCTGAGCGAATCGACTTGCGTGCTGAGCCGGTTACACTCACGGTTTGATCTGAGCTGCGCAGATTGCCCAGGGCCTTGGCTCCCAACCAGGCTGAAGCCACCAAAGCCGCAGATAAGACCACCATGCCCGCCAGAAAATAAGGAGATTGTTTTTCGTTCATTTTTTTGCCCTTCTCGGTGAGATACCGTTCAGACGTTGGTCAAGATCGATTTGTTCAATCTTTTCTAAAAATTTCAATAAACTTACTTTTTATCAGCAAAACAGGTTAAAATTCTCTCGCCTGCAGGTCGGGTTTCAGACCCACCCTGGGCGCATATTCTGGAGGTTCACGCATGTCTTTGATTGCCCTGGCCTGGAAACATTATCCCCACTATCCCCTGATGATTCTCTCCAACCGTGATGAATACAGAAACCGACCCACTGAAATTTTGCAGCGTTGGGAGACCCAGCCTGCGCTCTACGCAGGCAAAGATCTCAAAAGTGGAACCACTTGGCTGGGCATAACTGAAACTGGCCGATTCGGTGCTTTGACAGATTTTCATCGCCATATTGAAACCGATGGCCCTCACAGCCAAAGCCGGGGCAAATTGCTCTTGAACTACCTGCTTGGAGATCTTGACCCAGAATCTTTTTTGAAGCAAACCCGATCTCAGCGCAAAAAAGCCCTGCCCTTTAATATGCTGGTGGGGGATCGCAATCAACTCTTTTACTGCTGTTCGGTTTCGAATATTGAAGAAGAACTCAGCCCAGGCATTCACAGCCTGTCGGATTATTTTATGGATACGCCCATGCCCAAAGGACGCTATCTGCAAAAACAGCTGGAAAAGCGCATGATCGACGATTTGCTCACAAATGCAGAACGGGAAGAGCTTTTTGACCTGCTGGCCCGCCCAATGCGTTTTCCCGATGAAGAATTGCCCCGACGCGGCTATGATGTGCGGGTAGAGCGCGAACGCTCCCCTGTTTTTCTCGACCTGGGAGACTATGGCACCGTTTCATCCGCCGTTCTGACAATCGATCATACCGATCAGGTGATCTTCAGCGAGCGCTCCCACCAACCCCAACAGCCACACAGCACACATACCCTGGAATTCAAACTGATCAAACCCGACTTATAATATTCACAAAGCCAAAAGAAACGGATCCGCATTGATCCAGAACAAGTTTTCAAAAGAAATCGATCAATGCTTCCTGTTTTTTTTAAGGGCATACTGCTATTATCCCGAATTGTGGGCCAAATACAGGAGAAGAGCATATGTCAACAGAAACCTTCAGTTTTGACAGTTCAGGTCTTGAGACCTTGATTCAAACTCTGAAATCTGCTGGTTATCTCACCCTGGGACCGATCTGTCGGGATGGCGCGATTGTCTATGACGAGATTTCAGGGGTTTCCGATTTACCCCAAGGCTGGGGCGATGAACAGGCCCCAGGCGTTTATCGCCTGAAAGAACGCAAAGACCAGGCTCTTTTTGGCTATGCTGTCGGGCCCCAATCCTGGAAAAAATACCTTCACCCCCCCCGTCTGAGGCTCTGGCGCGCTCGCCAGCTCGAAAACAAATTGCAAATCGAAAAAGAAGAAACCGCTGTGCCCCGTTATGCCCTGATCGGGGCACGGGCCTGTGAAATCGCTGCGATTCAGATTCAGGACACCGTTTTAGCGGAAGGCCCCTATGCCGATAACACGTATCTGGCCCGACGGAAGGCCCTCTTGATTGTGGCCGTACAATGCACAGCTCCAGCAGCGACCTGCTTCTGCACGTCTCAAAACACAGGGCCTGGGGTCACAAGCGGAGCAGACCTGATTTTAACGGAAGTGCTTCAAGAGGGTTCCCCCCATTATCTGGCCCAGGCAGGCAGTCCCCAAGGCGCAGAGATCCTGGAAAAGCTGGCCTTTGAAAAGGCCTGTTCTGAAGATCTGAAAGCCGCAGAGCAGGCCCTGGTTCAGGCTGAGCAGCGCATCAGCCGCCAACTCCAAGGCGAAATAGCACGCCAAACCTTGCAGAATGCTTCTCATGACCCGCATTGGCAAACCTTGGGTGAGCGCTGCCTGAGTTGCAGCAATTGCACGATGGTTTGCCCGACCTGTTTTTGCACGTCCCTTGAAGACCTGACCACTTTAGGGGGAGAGGCCGAGCGCTGGCGTCAGTGGGATTCCTGCTTCAATCTCTCCTTCAGCTATATGGGCGGAGGGCATATCCGTCAAAGCCCAGCCTCACGCTATCGCCAATGGTTGACCCATAAACTGGTTCATTGGCAGGATCAATTCGACAGTTCGGGCTGTGTAGGCTGTGGCCGCTGCATCAGTTGGTGCCCTGTCGGTATCGATCTGACGGAAGAAGTCAAACAATTTGCTCCCCCAAAATCTGAAAACATGCCGGAAAGGGCCTGAATATGCAAATCAAAGAAGACCTGATCAGAAAGCAACGTTATTTTAAAGATCTGGAGCTCAAACATCTGCAAGCACTGGCTCTCAATGCAGAGGAAAGCCATTGGGAGGCAGAGAGTTATATTTTTCGGATTGGGGAATCGGCCCGGCATTTTTATCTGATTGGCGAGGGCAGTGTTTCCCTCGAAATGCATGCTGCTCAACGGGGTATGGTGCGGATTCAAACCCTGCATGCCGGTGATATACTGGGTTGGTCCTGGCTCTTTCCCCCCTATAAATGGCATTTTGACGCCCGCGTTTTAGAGCCCGTGCGTGGGCTGGTATTTGATGCAGAAACCTTTCTTGACCAATGTGAAATCGACCATGAACTGGGTTACCAGATTCAAAAACGCTTCTCGCGCATGATGGTTGAACGTCTTCAGGCCACCCGTCTGCAATTACTCGATCTTTACCAAACAGGAGAGGAAAAATGAACCCCGACCCCATGTTGCCTGCGATTTGGGAGGTTAGCGCGGTCAAGCGAGAAAATACCCTGACCGCCACCCTTGAGCTCACAGGCAACCAGACCTTTGCTTTTGCCCCAGGTCAGTTCAATATGCTCTATCTGTTGGGCCTGGGTGAAATTCCGATTTCGATCAGTGGACCAGCGCATGAGCCGCAACACCTGATTCATACCATCAGGGCAGTCGGCATGGTCAGCCGGGCACTGACAGAAGTCAAGCCCGGCACCCAACTGGGAGTCAGAGGCCCCTTTGGCTCACACTGGCCCCTGACAGCTGCAGAAGGCCAGGATCTGGTGATCATCGCAGGAGGATTGGGGTTGGCCCCTGTCAGGCCCGTGATTTACAAAGTTTTACAGGAGCGAGAAAAATATGGACGGGTCTGGCTGCTCTATGGGGCACGCAACCCGGCAGAAATACTCTATTCAGAAGAACTTCACACCTGGCGCAGCCAATTTGATCTGGAAGTGCGCCTGACCCTTGATCGCGGCGATGAACACTGGCGCGGAGCCGTGGGCGTTGTCACCACCCTGATTCCCCGTTTGGCACTGGATCCCAGCTGCACCCTTGCAATGGTCTGTGGCCCCGAAATCATGATGCGCTTCGTGGCCCAAGCCCTGGAAACAGAAGGTTTGAAGCAGGAACAGATTTATGTCTCACTGGAGCGCAATATGCACTGTGGCATCGGGCTCTGTGGACATTGCCAACTGGGCCCCGATTTTATCTGCAAAAATGGCCCGGTCTTTCGCTATGACCAGGTAGCCAAGATACTTACCCTGCGGGAGGTTTAAACATGTCGGAACAAACCAAACCTCGCCTCGCCGTCTGGAAGTTCGCTTCCTGCGATGGCTGCCAGCTCAGCCTGCTGGATTGTGAAGATGAACTCTTGGCCGTCACCGAAGCGATTGAAATCGCCAATTTTCCGGAAGCCAGCCGTGCAGTGGTCGCTGGCCCCTACGAAGTCTCACTGGTTGAAGGCTCGATTACTACCCCCCACGATGCCGAGCGGATTCAGGAAATTCGCAGCCAATCCGAAGTCTTGATCACGATTGGCGCCTGTGCCACTGCCGGCGGTATTCAGGCCCTGCGCAATTACGCCGACGTGCGTGAATACATGGCCGTGGTCTATGCCCGGCCCGAGTATATCCAAACCCTGGCAACCTCAAACGCGATCGCCGATCATGTCAAAGTCGATTTTGAATTGCGCGGCTGCCCAATCAATAAGAAGCAATTGCTGGAAGTGATTCTGGCTTATCTGCACAAACGCCGCCCGGTCACCCCGCGCGACAGCCTCTGCCACAGTTGTAAGCTCAAGGGCAATGTCTGCGTACTTGTCGCCCATGGCACAGCCTGTCTGGGGCCTGTGACCCAAGCCGGTTGTGACGCCATTTGCCCCAGTTATCTGCGTGGTTGTTATGGCTGTTTTGGCCCCCAAGACAGCCCCAATCCCACCGCCTTGAGCGCCCGTCTGCGCGAACTGGGCCAATCGGAAGCCGATCTGCTGCGCCTTTACCGCAGCTTCAATGCCAATGCCCCGGCCTTTCGGGAGGAAAGTTTAAAACATGAGTGAAAAAAAAACACGCACGATCCATGTCGATTATCTGGCCCGAGTCGAAGGCGAAGGCGCCCTGTATCTCGAAATTGAAGCGGGTAAGATGCTCGATCTGCAACTCAAGATTTTTGAACCTCCGCGCTTTTTTGAAGCCTTTCTCAGGGGGCGCGACTACCGCGAAGCCCCGGATATTACCTCGCGCATCTGCGGCATTTGCCCGATTGCCTATCAAATGGGAGCGGCCCAGGCCATGGAGGCCATTCTCGGTCTGAAAGTGGAAGGCCCCCTGCGAGATTTGCGCCGCTTGATCTACTGCGGAGAATGGATTGAAAGCCATGTCCTGCATATCTATATGCTCCACGCCCCTGATTTTTTGGGCTACCAGGACGCCGTCACGCTTGCCAAAGACGCCCCTGAAATCGTGCGCCGGGGCCTGCGTCTGAAAAAAATCGGCAATGACCTGATGACCCTTTTGGGAGGACGCGAAATTCACCCCATCAACCTCAAAATTGGGGGCTTTTACCGCTTGCCTGAGGCCAAAGACCTGCTCAGCTTCCAACCCGAACTGGAATGGGCGATTCAGGCTGCCGAAGAGACGGTGCGCTGGGCTTCAGGCTTTCGCTTTCCGGCCTTGGAGCGCGATTATGAATACGTGGCTCTGAGCCACCCCGATGAATACGCGATCCATGAAGGGCGCCTGCTTTCCAACCGGGGACTGGATATTCCCGTTTCAGAGTTTGAGCAGCATTTTGAAGAGGAACACGTGGCCCGCTCCAACGCTCTGCACAGTCTTCACAAGGGGCATGGTGCCTATCTGGTCGGGCCGCTGGCACGCTATAACCTAAACTGGGCAAAGCTCAGCCCACGGGTACAGGCTTTGGCTGAAGAAGTGGGCATTGCAGAACAATGCCACAACCCTTTCAAAAGCATTCTTGTGCGCGGTTTGGAAGTGCTTTATGCCTGCGAAGAAGCCCTGCGCCTGATAGAAGCCTATCAAAAACCTACAGCAGCAGCTGTCAGCGCCCCCTTAAGGGCCGGTACCGGCCACGGCTGTACAGAAGCCCCCCGCGGCATCTGCTATCACCGCTACAGCATCGACAGTGCAGGGGTGATTGAAGCGGCTCGAATTGTGCCTCCCACCTCTCAGAACCAAAAAACGATTGAAGAGGATCTGCGCGATTACGTACCGCGTCACCTGCACAAAACCGATCAGGAACTGCAATGGGATTGTGAACAGGCCATTCGCAACTACGACCCCTGTATTTCCTGCGCAACCCATTTTCTCAAACTGGAAGTCACCCGCCAGTGAAACTGACGATTTTGCGTGAAGCCTATGACGAGCCCCGTGTGCCCTTGCTGCCCACGGAAATTCGCAAACTCAGCCAAATGGGGGCTGAAATTCACATCGAAACCGGGCTGGGCAAAACATTGGCAATTGCAGATGAAAACTATCTTGAAGCCGGAGCCCTGCTCGAAACCGATCGCCATTTTCTCTTGCAAGAGGCCGAAATTCTGCTCTGTCTTCAAGCCCCAGCGCCAGCAGAACTCAAACAGCTCAAGCCCGGCAGTTGGTTAATCGGTCTGCTCCATCCCTTTTTCGCCCCAGAGCCCCTGCAAACCTGCCTTGAGCAAAAACTTGAGGCCCTGCCGATGGAGTTGCTGCCACGCATCAGCCGGGCCCAAAGCATGGACATGCTTACCTCTCAGGCCAGTCTGGCCGGATATGTGGCGGCCATTCTGGCGGCCAACCATTTGCCCCTGATCATGCCCCTGATGAATACTCCCGCTGGCACCCTGAGCCCCGCACGGGTCTTGGTGATTGGCGCCGGTGTTGCAGGCTTACAGGCCATTGCCACCGCCCGGCGACTGGGGGCACGGGTAGAGGGCTATGATTTACGCCCCGAAGCCCGTGAGCAGATTCTCTCCCTGGGCGCACGCCTGCTTGAATTGCCTGAACTGAAAGCGGCCCAAACCAGCGATGGCTATGTCGCCAGCCTGAATTCCAACGCCCTTGAAGCACAACAGAGTGCGCTGAGCCAAGCCTTGAAACGCTTTGACTGTATCATTACCACTGCCCAGATATTTGGCAGACCCGCTCCTCAGATCATCACCCGCGCCATGCTCAAAAATATGCGCCCCGGCACGCTGATCATTGACCAGGCAATCGAAAGTGGCGGCAATGTCGAAGGCAGTGTGGCGGGGCAAGAAAGCCTGATCGAAGGCATTCGCATTCTGGGCTGGCCTCAACTGGCCCGCAGGGTGCCGCTGCACGCCAGTCAAATGCTCTCTGCCAATTTTTATTACCTCTTGCAGGCTTTTTGGAATGCCGAAACAAAATGTTTTCAACCTGAGCGTGACCCAGAATTACTGAACGGCATGCGGGCCTGTCATGCGGGGCAATTGACCCACCCCCGCCTGCGTGAACGCTGGAAGGAGTGGCTCTGATGGATCTTTTGCTAATTCTGATTCTGGCAGGGTTTTTAGGCTTTGAGCTGATTTCGCGCGTGCCCTCACAACTGCATACCCCGCTGATGTCAGGTGCCAATGCTATCTCTGGTATCACAGTAGTGGGGGCAATCCTCGCTTCAGGGGCGGGAGAAAATACCCTGACCGTTATTTTGGGCACTGCCGCCATCATCTTTGCAACCCTCAACGTGGTGGGCGGCTATCTGGTCACCGACCGCATGCTGCGCATGTTTACCAAAAAGAAGCAGGAAAAATAAATGCAGGAAACCCAGCAATTTCTGTATATTCTTGCCGCAGTGGCGTTTATCTTGGGCATTCGCCTGCTGGGCCGCCCCCAAAGTGCACGTTGGGGCAATCTGCTCTCAGCAGCGGGCATGCTGGTGGCTGTCGTCGCCACCCTCTTCAGTGCCGGCCTGGCACTGCACTGGATTTTTATTGGCCTGCTCGTAGGCAGTGCCTTGGGAGCGGTAATGGCCCTGCGTGTCGCTATGACAGGCATGCCTGAAATGGTCGCTCTGCTGAATGGATTTGGCGGACTTGCCAGCCTCCTGGTGGCTTGCGCCGAGGTTCTTCGAGGGGCACTTTTAACCGGCATTTCGGCCTCTTCCGCCGCGATTTCAGTTTTGATAGGCGGGATTACCTTCAGTGGCAGCCTGCTGGCCTGGGGAAAACTGGCTGAAAAACTGCCCGGCCGTCCCCTGCTCTTTCGCGGCCAAAAGCCCTTGAATCTTGCACTTTTAGTCAGCACCCTGACCAGCGGCATACTCTGGCAAAGCCTGGGTGAAACGGCCTGGGCACACAACTGCTTTTTTCTCTTGATTGCGCTCTCGCTCTTGCTGGGCATACTCTTTGTTCTGCCCATTGGGGGCGGAGATATGCCCGTGGTGATTTCACTGCTCAATTCCCTTTCAGGTCTGGCCGCCTGTGCCGTGGGCTTTGTGCTCATGAACCGCATGTTGATTGTCGCCGGTTGCCTGGTAGGAGCCAGTGGCTTGATTCTGACTGAAATGATGTGCAAATCCATGAACCGCAGCCTGAGCAGTGTGCTCTGGGGGGGATTTGGCGCTGCTCAAGGCACCATCACCCCAGGGGGAGAGGTTCACAGCCTGAACTGCGAGGAGGCCTATTATTTGCTCGAAGCGGCCGCAGAGGTGCTGATCGTACCCGGCTACGGCATGGCCGTTGCCCAGGCCCAGCATGCGGTACAGGAACTTGCCCAATTGCTGAGCGAACGGGGCACAACCGTCAACTATGCCATTCACCCCGTAGCAGGGCGCATGCCCGGTCATATGAATGTGCTGCTGGCGGAAGCCCATGTGCCCTATGAACAGTTAATTGAAATGGAGACAGCCAACCGAAGCATGGAACGGGTGGATATCTGTCTGGTGATTGGCGCCAATGATATCGTCAACCCCGCCGCGTTGGAAGACCCCGGCAGCGCGATTTATGGCATGCCGATTATCGAGGCCCAACGGGCCCGCACGGCAATTGTGCTCAAACGCTCAATGGGCAAAGGTTTTGCAGGGATCGACAACCCACTTTTTTTCAAAACCAATGCCCGCATGCTCTTTGGCGACGCCAAAGCCTCATTGCAAAATATCCTACGTATTTTTAAGGAAAGTGAAATATGAACCGGATTATTGGCATTGGCCACCCTCTGCGTGGGGATGATGCCCTGGGGCCCACGGCCATCCACACGCTGCCGCGTCAATTGGACGCGCATACAGAGTGCCTGGCACTCAGCGGAGAAGCCTCAACGCTTTGGTATGCCTTCAAAGGCATGCAAAGAGTCTTGCTGATCGATGCCCTGCAAACCCCACTCAAACCAGGGGAATTGCTTGAAATCAACCTGCGCCAGACTCCCCTGCCCAAATCCTGGCTGGCCTGCTCCACCCATGCCTTTGGCCTGAGCGAAGCACTCGAATTGGCAATTGCCCTGGGGGATTTACCACCCACACTTTTGCTTTTGGGCATTGCCGCCCAGGAATTTGAAACAGGCAAAGGGCTGTCTGCTGCAGTAGAGGGCAGTCTGCCTGCCCTGCTCAAGCGGGTCTATGAAATTCACCAGAACTGGAGTTTAGAATATGCATGAATTCTCTCTCTTGGCCGATTTGCTACGCAAAATTGAGACCGTACGCCAAGAAGAACAGGCTGAAAAAATTGTCTCCTTAACTGTTAAATTGGGGGCGCTTTCGCATATTTCGGCCTGTCATTTTCGCGAACATTTTGAACACGCGATCCAAGGCACTCCCCTGGCAGGTGCGGAATTGGAAATTGAAGTTGCCACCGATGAAATGGCTCCCGACGCTCAGGACATCCGTCTGCTAAGCGTCGAGGTGGAATAGCTAAGGCTGAAGGGGCTTTCCGCCCGTCAGCTGCTGGTATAAAAACTCACCCCAACTGGTCAGCTTTTGGGGGTTTTTGCTTTTTTCCTGCAAAGAAGCAATGCTCTGTTTGGGCTCAGGATGAAAAATAGCTTCGGCCTTTTGCGCAAGGGTCACAAACTCCGTGGCTTTTACATCGCCATTCAGCGCATCTCCCGCGTTCTTGGCCAGGGCAGAAACGTCCTGGAGCTGACCATCCTGGGCAAAGATACTGTGGCGCAAAATTTCAGCGTATTCGGCCACGGCTGCAGCCAGCTTGAAACTGGGTGAGGCGTCGCTGAAGGCTTTCATCTCAGAGGTCAGCAAAGTCCGAGTGATTTCTTTGACCTGGTCCTGGGCATCGACATCCTTGTAGCGCACCGTAATTGTGGCTATCTGTGCTTCGGAGACATTTTCCTGAAAGCGCAGTTCATAGAGGGCCGTCACACTGTGGCTGGAGCCTACTTCCCCGGCATCGACCGCATCATTGCGAAAATCCTGATCGGCAATATCCCGGTTTTCATAGCCCATCAGTCGGTATTGGGCGACGGCCTTGGGGTTGAAATCGATTTGAATTTTGACATCCTTGGCAATCGTCTGCAGCGTGCCGGTCAGGTTTTGCACAAAGATCCGCTGGGCTTCAGCCAGGGTATCCACATAGGAATAAAAACCATCGCCCTGATTGGCGAGCTGCTCCATCAAGCTATCGTTAAAATTGCCCATGCCAAAGCCCACGGTCGAAAGGGCAATGCCCTTGCTTTTTTCAGCTTGAATCCGGGCCAGAATCGCCTCGGGCCCATTGGCTCCGACATTGGCCACCCCGTCGGAGCAGAGAATCACGCGGTTGGCTGCCCCACTCACAAAGGCTTTACTGGCCTCTTCAAAGCCTTTGAGCAAACCGGCTTCGGCATTGGTAGAGCCTTCGGGACGCAGGGTATTGATGGCCTTTAAAATCGTGTCTTTTTGCGAACCGGGCGTGGCAGAAAGCACGGTGCGTGCTTCGGTGCCATAGGCCACAATCGCAACGCTGTCTTCGGAGTTGAGCTGAGCCACCAGCAGCGAAAGACTCCGACGCACCAGATCAAGGCGGTTTTGTAAATTCATCGAACCGGAGACATCCACGACAAAGGTCAAGATCGCCCGTTTGCGGTTGCGCGGCACGACCTCAAGCCCCTGAATGCCCACACGCAAAAGCTTGGTCTGCGCATCGCCAAAATAGGAGGGGGCCAAATCGGTTTGAATCGCAAATTTACCGCTGACAGGCTGGGGGTAATGGTAATCAAAATAATTCAGATATTCTTCGGTGCGCACCGAAGCGGGGTCGGGCAATTGATTCTGCTCTAAAAATTTACGCATCAGGGTATACGAGGCCGTATCCACATCCGCCGCAAAGGTCGAAAAACGATCCGTGCCGGTTTCAACAAAGGGATTCACACCGTAATTCTGAAAAAAGTTTTCACGGTAATTGTAAATATCTGTACTGGGCGTGGGGCTAGGCGAGGGTGCACCACTGGGCAAACTGGAAGGAACGGGTGTGGGTGCACTGGAGGGAGCCGCAGAGGGAGCCGCAGAGGGAGCCACGGAAGGAGCTGCAGTGGGAGTTGCTGAAGCTGCTGGGGTTGAGGTCGCTGCTGGGGTTGAGGTCGCAGCAGCGGAAGGATAAGCGGGGACAGAGTAAGGTCCGCTGCCGGAATACCCTGTCCCATACCCTGTCCCTGTTCCCGGATAATTTGGGTAATTCGGATAATTTGGAGAAACAGAGTTTGGTACATTTCTGCCTGTGGCACAAGCTGCACTCAGGCTGAGCACCAGACCCAAGCCCCAAAATTTATAGTGTGCTTTCATAGATCATGCCTCACTTTTTCCTTTTCAGACCGCATTGACAAGCTTGATTATTTTAATCATAGATAATTATACTATTTACTTTCTTGTAAAACAAATGTTATTCTGTAATCAGTTGGTTTGAAGTTCAAGCAAGTCCCGTCAGGAACCACCTTTTTTCTCCTTATCCTCCGGTTCCTGATGGGGTTTGTTTTTGCACTCCAAGTGTATATCCTGTACAATATCATTTACCAAAAAGTAAACAGAAGCCTATGGAATTGGAATTTATTGAAGCCGGAAAATTTATCCGCCAAAAACGCAAAAGCGCCGGGTTCAAAACCCAACGAGCCTTGATTCAGGCGCTTTTACAAGAAGATCCTGAAGTCAGTTGCAGTGAACCGTATATCTCCTTGATTGAAAAGGGCGCTAAAACGCCCAGTGTGCATCTGCTCGATGTCATGGCGCGGGTTTTAAAGATGACCCCCCAGGAAAAAGGCGAACTGCTTTTGACCTATCGCCGTGTGCCCAGTGATTTTGAATTTACAGTGCGTGAAAATCTGAAAGAATCCTTGCGCCGCACCACCCTCGATGAACTTCAGGCCCGCTACCGCAAAGACCCCAGCACAGCTCATTTTAACAGTCTGCTGCGGGCCCTGATTCTCGAAGATCGGCGTGAAGAAGCCCAAGCCCTGCTCAAACAAGCCCCCTCCAGTGGAGATTCTTTTCTCGATCTGCAAATCCGCACGGCGCATATGGCCGGTTTGGCTGGCAATTTCGATTTTGCCCTGCAAGGTTTTTCCCTGGCCCTGGAAAACTGCCCCGAAGATTATCGCCAAACCCGTGGCGAACTGCTGATGAATCTGGGCATTATGCATTTCTCCAAAGCGTTGGGGCAACAATACAGCCAGCCCCTGGATTCACTTGAAGCTTTTTTATTGGCCCATGACTTTTTACGCCAGAGCCTGGAACAGGTTCCCGATAAGCTCTTTGCCCTGGATGAACTGGCCCGTTGTCTCTACCATTTGGGAGAAGGGTTGCAATTTATCTCCCAAACCCCCCAGGAACTCAGTAACTCACACCCTCAACTGCAGAGCTTGCTCCAAGCTGCTCTCAGCAAAAACAAGCTTGCCGCCCAGCACCCCCTGCTTGAAAGCCTGAGTCTCGACTATTTTCGCCAGGCCCGTGATGTCTATGCGCAAATTTTGAGCACGGCTCCTGGCGGCGAACTGCCCGAAAAACCGCTGAAAGAAGCCGTTTATTTTCACGCCTATAGCCATGGCAAAATGAAACTTTTGTCAGAAGCCAGCGTCCTGATGAACAGTATCACCCTGCTCGACCGCAATTGGTTGACCTGCTTTATGCAGGCCGGGCTGGCACAGATGCACTTTGAACAAACAGGCTCAGATGAAGATTTGGAAAGGGCCCTGCACTGGCTGGAAATGGCCCTGGATTACGATGCAGACTCTGTTCGCTGGTTAATCCGCCAGGAAAAAGATCGCGAATTGAAAAACCTTTGGGAGCACAAGACCAATGAATTGGAAAAACTTCTCGCCTAAACACAGCGGATTGAAAAAACGGACCCTGCTGCTGGGATGCTGCAGTTGGGTGCTTCTGACAGGTTGCCCCCAAACCCCCAATCCGATAAATATCTATCCAACTCCTTATTCAACTCCATCGGATCCTATCACCCCCACTCCCTATGGCTATCCAACCCCCGAGAGCACTCCTGAACCGGTGTTGACACCTTCTCCTGAGCCGACCCCCATCCCCCAACCCCAGCGGACGCCTTTTCCACTTACCCAGCTCACGGCCCAGCTCACGGGGGATTACTACCAAATGCAGTTCGGCCCAGGCTCCAAGGGTCTAGAGACCACGTTTGGACCGGGTTCCAAAGGGCTTGAAAACCTGGTGATCTTTGTCAATTTCCAACAAAACCTAATCAGAAAAGATCTTCCCAGCTTTAAAACCCAACAATTCAGTGGCCCCCCGCTGATTGAACGTCTGCGCGTAGAACTCGTACGCGATAACCAGCTCTATGCCGCAGCCACGGTCTTACCAGCCCTGCCCATTGTGACCTTTGGCTCGCGAATTCACCCAGGTCGTTACAGCGTTTTCACCCTGATCGAAAGCAAAAATACATCTCCAGTCATGCTTTCCTGGAATCAGATTGAGGTCACTGAAACCACAGGCACCAAACTGCGAATTGATGTTTTTGCAGGCGGCCAAAAACCTGAGGACTTGGATGTCGCCGTTCTGACGGGTAAACTCTCTGCTTCAGAAGCCAAGCCTGCCCAGGAAACAACACCGATTCCAGAAACGACCCCCAGCCCTGGGGCAAGCCCTACCCCCAGCCCTACCCCCAGCCCTGTTCCCAGCGCATCCCCCACGCCCTAGCGACACTCCTGAGCCCGGCCCCCCCTCTGAATCAAAAACCAGAGGGGGGCAAGCTGATGTGCAAGGCCTGAATCACAGCCTGTATCACGCTTTCCCATTGGCCTTTTTCGATCTGACGAAAAAGCCTCAAACTGGGATACCAAGGTGCATTCTCAACCTGTAAACCCCAACGCCAATCGGGGGCAAAAGGCAAAAGGATCCAAGCTGGCATACCCAAGCCCCCCGCCAAATGGGCCACAGCCGTATCCACACTGATCAATAAATCCAGATGCGCCAGAACCCGTGCCGTTACTTTAAAATCTGTGAGCCAGGGAGCACAATCCCTGACACGGTTGGCCAGGGGGCTTTGCTGCCATTGCTGCTGAGCAACCCCCAATTGCAGCGAAAAGAAAAAAATCTGTGGGAAAGCCTCTATCAAGGGTTCAAAAGCCTGAAAAGCAAGCGAACGCTTGGCTTGGGTATCGTGGCCCTCCCCACTTGACCACACCAGCCCCACCCTGGGGTGAGGAACCTGCAAACGAAGCTGCAGTTCAGAAGGCAAAGGCTCTGGAGGGATCTTCAAATAGGGCTGAAGCGGCAAATCCTCAAGACGGGTATCGAGATGCAGAGGCAGGCTCAGAAGGCGCAGGCAAACATCCGGCATGGCGGTCTGGGGCCCGGCAATTTCGGCAACGCCTTCAATACCCGCCAAAATACCCGCCAAAGGAGGATCACAGGCCAAGCTGATATAGGGTTTGCCCTGGGCCTTCCAAAAGGAGGGAATCAAACTCGCAAATTGCAAATTATCCCCCAAGCCCTGTTCACAGAGAATCCGCAGATGCAGGCCCTGCAAATATTGGCCCTGCCAGAGTGGAGCGGGCAAAGTTCCGGGAAGCAAAGGGTGACGCCATTCATACTCTTGCCAGCCTTCAGCATATTTGCCCTGTAAAAGCAGCATTCTCGCCAAAAACAGGTGGGGTCGGGGATCGGTGGGATCCAAACGCAAAGCGGTTTGCAAATAGTTTTGGCTGGCTTCAAAGAGATTGTCTTCAGCTGCCAGCATGCCCAGGGCCAAATAAGCACGAGCATAATCCGGGCTGAATTCAAGACATTTCAAGAAAGCAGCTTGAGCTTTGGCTGCATTTTCAGCCTTGATCCAGGCATTGCCAATATGCAGCCAAAGCCGGGGATTCATTCCGGCACTCGGCAGCAAGGCCGCCAACAACTCAAGCGCTAGCAGAGGACGGCCCTGATACACAGGCAAATAGGCGCGCGTAATTTGCCAATCAACCCCATCGGGGGTCTGCGCTAAAACACGCTCTAAAATCTGCTCTGCCTCTGCATAGGATTTTTGTGCAATTAAAAGCTGAACCCACTCATGTAAGATTTCAAGCGGAAGCCCCGGTTTCTGAAGCAGGGGCTCAAAGACCCGGCGGGCTTGCTCCCAGTCGCGTATCTGACGATAATATTCTCCCAATGCAGAGGCCGATGCCACCACCCCAGCGTGCAGACTGCGAAACCACCAGCCCTCGGCTTCGGCCCAACGCCCCAGGGCCGCACAGGTTTTCCCCAACCAATAGCCCGCCTCAGGGCCAGCTTTGAGATCCACAGCACGTGAGAGCACCTGAAGCGCAGTTTCCAATTGATGGTTCAAAAACAGGGCCTTGCCACAGTCCAGCCAGGCCTCAGAACGCAGGGGTTCCAGGCGAATCACCTGTTGATACAAGGGAATGGCCTCGGCATGGCGCTTCAGCGCTGAAAAAGCATGGGCGCAATTGCTTAAAAAGCGGGGATTCTCAGGTTCTAATCGCTGGGCCTGAAGAAAAAGCGCCAAAGCCTGTTCGGTCTGATGCATGCCCGCCTTTACAATGCCCAGGCTATTGAGGAACTCAGCACGTTCAGGCTCTACAGCCTGGGCTTTTGCCAGCAAGGGCAGGGCTGATTCAGGCTTGCCCCGCTCAAACAGGATCAAGCCTGCCAAATGCCAGAAATCAGCAGCGTGTTCAGATTTGGAAAGCATTTCAGGCAGAAGAGCTTCTGCGGCTTGAAGTTCCTGCTTTTGATACAGGCCCAGGAGCTGCTGAAAATCAGGATCAGTCATGGCAAGCTTCCAGGCCTCTCCCAACCCTTGAAACAGCGCGTGCCATCAAGCCAACGCAGATTCCATTTCTTGGTTGGAAACAGGTTCTTCAGCTGGTTTTTCCAGCTCTGAACCATATTTGCGGTAGAGGTTGAGGGTCACAAACAGAGAGGCGGTCAGCAAAACGGCTCCCAGAATGAACGAAATACCATCGATACGAGCCGGGGCTTTGGCATCGGTAAAATAGCCAAACAAGGAAGTCGCCACCAAGGGCCCAATAATCCGGGTCAAGGTTCCCAAGCTGGCCAAAGCACCTTGCAAAGCCCCCTGTTCACTGGGGCTGACCTGCCGGGAAACCACGCCTTGAGCAGCAGGCCCTGCGATTCCCAATAAACTGTTAAAGACAATAATCACGTAAATCGTCCAGCCAAAAGGGGCCCAGGCAAAGAGCAGAAAGGTCAGAATCCCAACCCCAGTGCCAATCACAATCGCCTTGCGTTCCCCCCACTTGGGAATCAAACGTCGGATGAGCCCGCCCTGAACCAAAGCGGCACAGACCCCAACGGCAGCCAAAGACAAACCATTTTGCATCGGTGTCCAGGCAAAACGGTATTTGGTAAACAATACCCAGGTACTTTCAATGCTGCGCTGAGCCAAATTGGCCAAAAGATAAATCAAGGAAAGGTTCAATAAAACAGGTGTACGGGTTAAAAGTTTAAAAGCGCCCAAGGGATTGGCTTTTTTCCATTCAAAAACAGAGCGGTGCTCCGGCACAAGCGACTCGGGCAGAATCAAAAGGCCGTAGAGAAAATTCAACAGGGTCAAACCAGCTGCCACCAAGAAAGGAAGAGAGAGCGAGGTTTGCCCCAAAAGGCCGCCCATGGCAGGCCCCAGAATAAAGCCCAGCCCAAAGGCTGCGCCCAGAAGCCCAAAGCTTTGTGCCCGTTTTTCGGGAGGGGTGACATCTGCCAGATAGGCGGTGCCCACGGTAATATTCGCACCGGTAATGCCTGAAACCATACGGGCTGCCAAAAGCCAGATATAATTGGGGGCAAAGGCCATAACCAGATAATCAACCGCCGAGCCCAAGCTTGAAATCAAGAGCACGGGGCGACGGCCAAAGCGATCGGACAAAGCCCCTAAAAAAGGCGCAAAGAAAAACTGCATCAACGAATAAGAAACCAGCAGAATGCCATAATAACGCGCGCCTTCTGAAATACTATTGCCAAAGAAATGGGTTACCAATTCAGGCAAAAGAGGAACAATCAGCCCAATTCCCAGAATATCCAGAAAGAGGGTAATAAAGATAAACAGAACGCCGGCTTTGCGCGTATTTTTCATAGAACGGGCTCACTTCACGGTCAACATTTCAATTACAGCAGAAGTTTAACACGGACTTAGCTTGTGTTTAAATACATTCCAAAACCACTGTCCCCAGAAAAGCCGCTGTGCTATTTTAACCAGGTCAGGTTTTTGAGAACTTCTACAAATTGTTTCTCGGGCATGGCTGCACCTTCAAAATTGCTGAGCAGATGAAAGTGAAGCTCTTTTTTCTTGCCAAAAGGAGCACTCAGGTAAAAGGGTTCGCGAAGCCCCAATACAGGGGTCGGATCATAGTGAAAATACTGTAGTTTGCCAAACTGCCGGGTATCCATGCGAACAGGCAGTTTCGACTGCAAGACCTTCAAGGGCGTGGGCTGGGCTAATATCGAAAAGCCATAGTTCATGCCCCCGCAAAAACAACGGTAATCCAAACGGTAGCGAGCGGCTTTCCCTTTTTGGGGAGCGTGTAGATCCAGCACTTTAAAGTGAAACCCCCGGGGTAAAAAACCAGGTACAACCACAGGCTGTTTCAGACTTTTCAGCAAGGCAATCTCTGCAGGTGGCAATTGATCCGGGCGCGGTGCAGCCAAGGCCACAGGGGTCGCCAGCAGAAAAACCAAAAGCAGAAGCCCCCCCCGCAGTATCCCCATACGGCTAATAGCTGTCCAGATGGGCTTCAACATATTGCCAATAGGCATCATCCACAGCACGGTTGATTTCACCATAGCCCTCGTGAATCACCTGACCATTGACTTTCCAAACCGGCATAGCCCCTTTTAAGGTGCTGGAAACAAAGGCTTCATCCGCACTGAGAACCTCTTCAAGACCAAAACGCTTTTCATGCACGGTCAGGCCCAATTCGCGGGCAACCTGAATCAGATAGCGGCGGGTAATACCATCGAGAATGCCTACATCCAAGGGGGCTGTCCAGATTTCACCCTGGCGCACAATAAAGAAATTGGAAGTCGTCAACTCCGTGATATGGCCTTCCAGATCGAGAATCAGAGCATCATCTGCCCCCTGATCTTTGGCTTCTTTCAAACAGAGAATATTGTTGAGATAATTGCCAGTTTTAAAAGCCGGATTTAAACTGCGCGGACTGTTGCGCCGGGTTTCGGGTACAGCCAGGCTAAAACCCTGAGCGCGGAAACGGGGATTCATGGGCAAGGAGGGCTTAAAAATTGTGACACAGAAGGGCTCTGTCTCCACTGTATCGATGTCGATATTGAAATCACCACTGCCCCGAGAGACCACGATACGGACATAGGCTTCCTGCCCTGGCATTTGGTTCAGACCTGTGCGAATCTCATTTTCAAACCAGGCATCCTCCCAGGGCAAATCAAAATAAATCCCAGCAGCTGTCGCCCGCAAACGCTGAAGATGATCACGGGTAAAATAAGGCTTGCCCTGATAGGTTGAGACCACCTCGTAGAGCGAGTCGCCAAACAGAAAACTGCGGTCATTGACAGGAACCAGAGCTTGGTTCAAAGGCAGGGTTTGACCCTTGATCACGGCAAAGGGGGCTTGCATAGGCAGAAACTCCTTAGGGTTGGGCTGAGGGAGAAGCCGAGGGAGAAGTGGTGGGCATAAAGGTTTCAGTAAAACCAAATTTCCATTCACCGCTTTCATTGCGCACCACCAGGCTGATCTTGGCGGGCAGGGTTTTAATCCGAGCTTCGGTCCCTGAAATCGTTTTTTCCAGTTCAAATTTTTGCTTTAGCCAATCGTTAAAACCGATATGGTGCCGGAAAGAAGCCCAAAAACCCAATTGCAATGTTTTATCATTGCTGTCAAAGAGCTGACGCACCAGCACAGGGGTGAGTTTGGGATTTTTTTCAGTCGCAATAATTTTTTCAATAATTTCTTGCTGGCTCTGAAGGGTCAGACTTTGCCAGGCTTCAGCAAAATCCATCGCTTCAAGTGCTTTGAAAAAACGAACAGGCGCTTCAGCAGGCGTTAAAGCCGGTTTGGCCATAACAGACGGAGCCAGCAAACAGAAGATCGCCAGCAGAAGACTGAAGACTCGAAGATTAAAAGCACGTTTCATGGCCTCTATCTTAACACAGGAAGCTTTCAGCAGGCATTGTGGAAAGGCGTTTATGATGCTTAATTTGTCGAACGCTTCATTTCAATACCTAAAACCCTGGCTGAAACTTTGGCCCTTGCTGCTCAGCTACGGGCAAACTTTAAAAAATGCTCAGCCGCCACGCCATGATACAGATGCAAGGCCGGATCCCCGGTCTGCAAATTGGGTAGCAGGGGCTGCAAGCTCTCAAGCAAGCAGGCGGCATCGGCCAAACTCAACTCAGGTAAAGCCGGAAAAGCCGCATGCAATTTTTGGCGTAAATCATCAGGCAAGCAATCCAATTGGGAGATCAGCGCCGCCCATTTCTGAGCATCGCTCTGCTGCAGCGCCTCTTGGTGAAAATCGCGACGCTCTCGGGCCGAAGCCCAAAAATACGCATCCACACCCGCAGTTCCTTGCACGGGTTCATCATCAAAATCCAGCAATTCAAACTCACTCATTTTCAGCCTCATCAGGAATTCTCTATCTGCTTTCAGTTTAAGGCATTTGCCCCTTCTGCCGCCACAACGTATCGCATTTCAACAGCGAAGATAAAAACTTGAGTGGATAATATGAGTTTTCAGAATGCGCCTTCACCTAGAAACAGAATGCTATTGTTTAAAACAATAAACACAGGAATTACAAAAATATTCAATGCAGAAAAACAAATCCATATCCATTCTCAGCATTCTGCTGACCCTTTTACTTTCTATCACCCTCTCTGTTCCAGCATTTGCCTGCGAAACAGTTGAGTGCATCAAAATAAAAAAAGATCCTGCTGTTGCCATGGGGCTCAATTTGATTCCTTTTGGCGTAGGCTCCTATCATCAAGGCGATGTATTTGCAGGTGCTGCCATCACCACAATTGATAGCATCAGCATAATTATTGCCATCGCCCCTTTTACTTATTTACCCATACTACAAGAGAACGGTGGATTGGGTGTCCTGGCAACTTCAAGTTGGGCTCTAATTGGATTTCTCTTAGGGCGCATTGTCGGCTTTACCGCCCCTTGGCTACATTATCATTATTATGAAAAACAAATCATAAACTCTAAAACAGACCCCCACAATTCAGACCCAAACAGCGTTCTAAGTCCAACCCTACTCAACTACCAGTTTTCATTTTGATTCATTCTCAGCTTTGACTTAAAATCTATGAAAACAGACCCATCTGGGTCTGTTTTCATAAGGGAGAATTATTTTGAAGCTGAACTTCCTGATACAATGGTTTTAACGCGGCGCGTCTTTCTCCCCCATTGACCACCCCTCTGCGCGCCCAAGGAGTTTTTCATGAAACGCAATCTCGCCCAAATGGCGACGGAAACCTATGACCTGTTAATTATCGGTGGCGGTATTACAGGGGCCTGTATCGCCTGGGATGCCGCCCTGCGCGGTCTGAAAACAGCCCTGGTAGAGAAAAGCGATTTTTCGGGTGCCACCAGTTCAGCCCCCTCTAAACTGGTACATGGCGGCCTGCGCTATCTGAAAAACCTGGAATTTGGGCTGGTACGGGAATCTTTGCGCGAACGCCGCTATTTAGAACAAATCGCACCGCACCAGGTCGACCCCTTGCCTTTTTTGCTGCCCGCCTATCGCCAAAGCCAGAACAGCCCCCCCATTCTGCTCGCCGGTATGACCCTCTATGAGCTGCTTTCCTATGATAAACGCTGGCTGCAAGACCCCGATAAACAACTGCCCTCTTTTCACCCGCTCAGCCGCAAAGAAACCCTGCGCCGTGTGCCCCAACTCACGCCTGAGGGTCTGATCAGCGGGCTGCTCTATTACGATTGCCTGATGCACTCCCCTGAACGCCTGACGCTTGATTTTCTGCAAGCGGCCAGTGAAGCAGGAGCAGATTTGGCCAATTACGCCGAAGTAACGGGGTTTGAGCGCGAGGGAAAAAGCCTGACCGGTGTCACTCTCCAGGATCGCATCGGCGGCGAAAATCTCAGCCTGAAAAGCAAGGTGATCGTCAATGCCTCTGGCCCGTGGGCCGATTTGCTGCTGGGGTTGATGGAAGAAGAACCAGCCCGCCATCTGCTGCGCTCCAAAGGCATTCATATCATCACCCGAGCGATTGCGCCTCTGGATCAGGCCCTGACCCTGACCAACGAACAGGGTGAACACCTGTTTATTATTCCCTGGCGTGGCTATTCTTTGATTGGCACCACCGATCGCCAGTTTGAAGGGCACCCCGACCAGTTCAAGGTCACCAGCGAAGATATTGATGAACTAATTGAAAAAACCAACCGCATGTATCCAGCCGCCGCCCTGACCCGTACCGATGTGCGCTATTTTTATGGCGGTTTGCGTCCGATTGTCGAAAAAGAGACCAAGGTCAAGGTCGACAGTTACAAAGCCTCACGCAAGCATGAGGTCTATGACCACGAAGAGGAAGGGATTCACGGCCTGATCTCTGTAATTGGCGGCAAATACACCACCGCCCGCCACCTCGCCGAACAGGTGGTGGACAAGGTTTATCACCAGCTCAAACAACCCAAAGCACCTTGCCCCACGATTCAGGCCCAAATCAGCGGCGGAAAAATCGAACGCTACCAGGATTTTGTCAGTGCACAACAGAGCAAATGGTGCCTTTACCGCCCTGAGCTGATTGCCCACCTCTGCCGCAGCTATGGCGCACGGGTCGATAAGGTGCTGGAAGTTGGGAAAACGGCTCCCGGCCTGCTTGACCCCCTTTCCCCCGATTTACAGGAAGTGGGCGCTGAAATTCTCTATGCCGTGCGCGAAGAAATGGCACAAACCTTAGCCGATGCTGTTTTCAGACGTACCGGACTGGGCACCCTGGGGGATCCTGGTACCGCAGCGCTTGAAAAAGCAGCGGATCTGATGGCCCAGGAATTGGGCTGGGATTCTGAAAAACGCGCCAGTGAACTGGCACGGGTCAAAGCCCGCTTTGTCCTGCCGGAAGCAGAAACAGCGGCCCAGGCTTCCGCGTGAGCCGGATTGTTGCGATCGTCAACCCCCAGTCTGAGGCGGGCAAAACCGCCAAGGCCTGGCCTGATATTCTGGCCCGCTTGGAAGCACGGATTGGCCCGCTGGAAAGCCGCCTGACCCAAGCCCGGGGCCATGCCACAGCGCTGGCCCGCGAAGCCCTGGCCCAAGGCGCGGATTGGCTGATTTGCGTGGGCGGAGATGGCACCCTGAATGAGGTCATCAATGGCATGTTCGAAAACGATCAGCCCCTCAACCCTGAAGCCCAGCTTTCCTTGATCATGCGCGGCACGGGGGGAGATTTTCGCAAATCCCTGGGCCTTGAAAATACCCTCGAGGCCTATCTCGAAGCCCTGGCCACAGCCCCTGTGCGCCAAATCGATTTGGGCAAAGTCACGCTTAAAAACGAAGCAACCCAAGAATTCAGCCGCTATTTTGTCAATCTTGGCAGTTTTGGCATGGGCGGGGATGTGGTGCATCGGATTGAAAATACCCCCTGGCTCAAGCAAATGGGGGGCACCCCCGGTTTTATGCTGGCCAGCCTGCAAAGCTTGAGCCAGTTCAAACCCCAGCGCGTGCGCCTGCAAATTGACGAAACCCTCGACTGGCAAATCAAAATCCTACAGGTTGCGGTGGCCAATGGCACCACCCATGGCGGTGGAATGCGCGTCGCGCCCTTGGCTGAGCTGAATGATGGCTGGTTTGATTTGGTGATTTTAACCGGCATCGGCCCCTTTGAGGCCGCCCTGACCTTTCCCCGCGTTTACCAGGGCACCCATCTCAGTGCCCCGGCCGTACGCCATTTGCGCTGCCGCCAGCTGGTGGCTGAAGCCCTGGGCAAGGAACCGGTCTGGATTGAAATAGACGGCGAAACCCCTGGCAAACTGCCCGCCCACTTTGAACTGCTGCCGGGCCTGCTCCGGCTGAAAGGCTGAACCATGCGCTACGCCCGTGAAAAACTCAAATGGAATGGCTGGGGCTGGCAGGATCAGCACTTTGATTTCGAAGGCAGAGACACCAGCTTTTGGAAATTTTTACAGACCGAACTCAAACTTCAAAGCCTCAGCCCAACCCCGGCCTGCCCGCTTGAAAATTTAGAAGTCCCGGCTTCACGGCTCAACCCAGCCCAGGCCCAGGCCCTGGCAAAAATTCTTGACCCCTGGCAAGTCAAAAGCGATCTGCGGGAACGGGTTTTGCACGCCCGTGGGCGCAGCCTGCCGGATTTACTTGATCTGCGCAGTGGCACACTCCAGGATCTGCCCGATGCTGTGGTTTACCCCCGCAATGCACGCCAGATTCAGGCCCTGCTGGAGTTTGCCCATTCAGAAAAGCTGGCCCTGGTTCCCTTCGGGGGAGGCAGCAGTGTGGTCGGTGGGGTTCAGGCTTCCTGCCGGGCCGATCAAGCCGGAGTTCTGAGCCTGGATCTGAGCCTGATGCAGCACCTGCTTGAAATTGACGAAGTCTCATTGACCATGACCGCTGAAGCGGGAATCTATGGCCCCGAACTTGAAGAAAAACTACAGGCCCGCGGCTATACGGTGGGCCATACCCCGCAATCCTTTGAGTTTTCAACCCTGGGGGGCTGGATCGCAGCACGGGGCGCCGGAGACCGTTCCAACCGCTACGGCAAGGTCGAAGACATGCTGGTGGCCGCCAAGGTCTTGACACCCCAAGGCGAGTGGCTCTTGCCCGCTCTGCCCGCTTCGGCTGCCGGCCCCGATTTGCGCCAGGTGCTGGCAGGTTCAGAAGGCATCCTGGGTGTTATTGCCGAGGCCACGCTCAAGATTCACCCACTTCCCCCCGCCCAGGATGCGCGCGGGTTTCTGTTTCGGAATTTTTTAAGCGGTCTTGAGGCTCTGCGACAGCTCGTACAGCGGGGAGCCCCCACGGCCATGCTGCGACTTTCTGATGAAGCCGAAACCCAGTTCTTATTCCGCTTTCGTAAAAAAGCAGGCCCCGACCCTCTGCCCCAACGTCTGATCAAGCAATATCTGGCCTCTCAGGGCTATACCCAACACCCTGCCCTTTTGCTCGCCGGTCAGGAGGGAGAACAGACCGAAGTCCAGAACTGGGCCCGCCAGACCTCGAAACAGCTCAAAGCCCATGGAGCCTTTGCCCTCGGCCCCAAAGCCGCTGAAAGCTGGCACAAAAGCCGCTACAGCACGCCCTATCTGCGGGATACCCTGCTGGATCACGGAATTGCAGTTGAAACCCTTGAAACCGCCTGTGAGTGGCGCAAACTGCCAGCGCTTTACCAAGCCCTGAAAGACACCCTTCAAACCCAGATCGATCAAGGCCTTAAAACAAGTGGATCCCAAGGCTTTGTCATGACCCATATCTCTCATTGTTACCCCGATGGAGCTTCGCTCTATTTCACCTTCGCCTTTCCCCTGCTGCCTGGCCAGGAAAGGGAACAATACCAAGCCATTAAAACAGCGGCCTGCGAAACGATTGTGGCACAAGGCGCAACCCTCAGCCACCACCACGGCATCGGGCGGGATCATGCCCCCTGGCTACAGGCAGAAAAAGGCGATCTGGGCATGGCGCTGCTGCGTCAGATGCGCAAAACCCTCGACCCAGAGGGCATTCTCAATCCTGGCAAATTGCTGGATTAAAACCCGGCCCCCCAACGCCATGAGGGAAACAGGAAAAACCTCAACTTAAGGTGCAGACAGACCGACGGGCTGTGGATTAGAATCAAAACAGAAGCTTTGAGGAGGGCCCCATGGAAATTACCCCAGTGCGGATTGAAGCCAGTGGAATGGGCGTTTTTGAAAAAACAGAAACCGTCGAAACCCAAGTTCCTGAGAACACGGGCAGCGAAAAAGCCGGTGCCTCCCCCTGTGCCCAAGACAGCCTCAAACTCACGAAAAAAATGCGCCGTCAGCTTGAAAAAAAAGTGAGCCGCTTTAAACAGGCCGTGATCAGTCCCGCTGAACAGCAGCAGCGTGAAAAAGTGGCTCAACCCCAGCACCCTAAATTTCGCGCCCAGGCCTGAAGGCTTTGCTTAAAGGGCCTCTAGCACGCTCAAGGCTGAGCCTGCCAGAACAGGTTCGCTTTGGCTGACCCGATGGGCATGGCGTTCAGGCACTTCTTTGCCAAAATGCCCGAGAATTTCCTGTAAAAGCGCACGGTTGTTTTCATTTAAAAGACAATGTCCGGCTTCAGCCAGAATCACCTCCTGGGCCTGGGGCAGGCGCGGAACCAAGGCCGTGGTGGCGCGTGAAATAAAGGTGTTTTTAACGCCCCGGATACAGAGAATCGGCAGTTGCAAATCTTCAAACTGCCAGGGCAAGAACTGGGGATACTCGCGCAGCCAAAGAGCCTGAACCTTGCGGCAGGAACGCATATACGCCTCAACAAAGGCGGCCACGCGTACAGGATCTGCCTGGGCTGGGTTATACGAAAGCGAACGCAAATGGCGCAAAACCTCTGGGCGGTAGTGCAAGCTGTTGGCATATCCCTTGGCATAGAGCGGCAAGAGAGCCTTGAGCAAAGGACGCAGTTCAAAAATCGCAGGCTCCATCCAGACGGCTGAGCTGATCGGCAATCCCCTTCGCATCAGATGATAGGAAACCAAGCCGCCCAAGGAATGCCCGATCACGCGAAAAGGTCCCTGGATATGGGTGCGCACAAAGGTTTCAATCAGATCGAGATAGGCAGCTGTCGTGGCAGGACGCACCCCACGTGAAAAACCATGACCGGGCAAATCGGGGGCGAGCAGGTGAAAATGGGGGCTCAGGGCGGCCATAATCGGCATATACAGCTGCGCGTCGGCACCATTGCCATGCAAAAGCAGCAGGGGTTCACCCTGGCCAAATTCCAGATAATGCAGGCTTCCCGTGCCAGGGTCACGGCGGTATTCAGGCATGCGCAGCTCCTTTAAGGCTTCTTACAGGCATTCTAGCAAATCACGCAAGTGCTTGAGCAAGATTGCCTTGAGACTTGATCCATATCATGGTCTTGAAAGAGCCCAAGCAGAACAATAAAAACAGAACAGCCGCGGAGGTCTGATCATGCATACCTGGATTCGCCCCTTCAACCAACTGAACCTGGAAGACCTTGAAAGCGTAGGGGGAAAAAACGCTTCTCTGGGGGAAATGATTCAAAACCTAGGCAGCCTGGGAATTCGCGTGCCCGATGGCTTTGCGACAACCGCCGACGCCTGGTGGCATTTTTTAGAAACAGGCCCTATACGTGAACGCCTGGTCGAAATTCTGGCCGGACTCGATCGCAAAGAGTTCAGCAATCTTCATCAGATTGGAGTCGCAGCCCGCTCTTTGCTATTGCACGCCCCCCTGCCCGAAGATATACAGCAGGAGCTGGTGGGAGCCTATCGCCAACTCTGCGAGCATACCGCAGGAGAAATTCAAGTGGCCGTGCGCAGCAGCGCCACCGCCGAAGATTTGCCAGACGCCAGTTTCGCGGGCCAACAGGAATCGTATCTGAATATTCGCAATGAACAGGAACTGCTTGAAGCCTGCCACAACTGCTATGCCTCGCTGTATACCGACCGGGCGATCAAATACCGTGAGGATCATGGTTTTGACCATCTCAAGGTTGCACTTTCGATTGGCGTTCAGAAAATGGTGCGCTCAGACAAGGCCAGTTCAGGGGTCTGTTTTACCCTCGATCCTGAAACTGGCTTTGAAAACGTAATTTTAATTACCGGCAGCTGGGGCCTGGGCGAAAACGTGGTGCAGGGTGCTGTCAATCCCGATGAATTTTATGTCTTCAAACCCACCCTGGAAGCAGGGAAAAATGCCCTGCTTTCACGCAAACTGGGCAGCAAGGCCCTGACCATGATCTATGCCGGGGATGCTCCCCAGGCCAAGCGGCGCAGCGTGGGCGTCAGCCATACCATCGTCAACCTTGAAACGCCTCCTGAACGCCAGGAACAGTATGTTTTGACAGAGCCCGAAGTTCTTGAACTGGCCCAATGGTGCCTGAAAATTGAAAAGCATTATGGCAAGCATATGGATATTGAATGGGCCAAAGATGGCCTGAGTGGAGAACTCTTCATTGTACAGGCCCGCCCTGAAACCGTGCACAGCCAGGTCAAGGGCTACCAATACCATGCCTATACCCTCAAGGAAAAGGGAGAACTGATTGTCAGCGGCAAAAATATTGGCGACCGAATCGCCGCAGGCAAAGCCCGAATTTTGCACTCTCCGGCAGAAATTGACAGGGTAGAAGAGGGGGATATTCTCGTTACCGAAATCACCAATCCCGATTGGGATCCCATTTTGAAAAAAGCTGCAGCCATTATTACCGACAAGGGAGGCCGCACCAGCCATGCTGCGATTGTCGCACGCGAAACTGGAGCCGTGGCCGTCGTCGGCACCGGCAATGCCACCTCTCTGATTGAAGATGGCGAAGAGGTCACGGTTTCGTGTATTGATGGCACCAGTGGCCAGATTTACCGGGGCCGCCTGAAATGGGAAGAGCAGGTCATTGATACTTCAGCGGTCACACTGCCTGAAAAAACAGATGTCATGCTGATTCTGGCGGACCCCGATCAGGCCTTTAAACTGGCCCACCTGCCCAATCGGGGCGTGGGCTTGATGCGCCTGGAATTCGTGATCAACAACAGCATTCAGATTCACCCCATGGCCCTGGTGCGCTACCCTGAGTTGGAAGACCCTGAAGCTGTGGCCTTTATTGAGGAGCTGACCCACCATTACCCCGACAAGCAGGCCTATTTCGTGGATAAACTGGCCGAAGCCGTGGCGACCATCGCCGCCGCTTTTTATCCCCACGATGTGATTGTGCGCATGTCAGATTTTAAATCCAATGAATACGCCAATCTGGTCGGGGGCTGGGAATTTGAACCCCATGAAGAAAACCCCATGATTGGTTTCAGGGGAGCTTCGCGCTATTACCATGAACGCTACCGCGAAGGCTTCCGCCTGGAATGCCTGGCCATGAAAAAAGTACGCGAAGAGATGGGCTTGCGGAATGTCAAACTCATGATTCCTTTCTGCCGCACCCTGGAAGAGGGACAAAAAGTTGTCGATACCATGGCCGAGTTTGGGCTCAAACAGGGCGAACAGGGGCTTGAGATTTACGTCATGTGCGAAATTCCCAGCAATGTGATTCTGGCAGAAGAATTTGCTGAGATTTTTGATGGTTTCTCAATTGGTTCCAATGATCTGACCCAGCTCACCCTGGGTGTAGACCGTGATTCAGAAATTCTACAAGCCAGCTTTGATGAACGCAATCCAGCCGTAAAGCGCATGATTGCGCAAGCCATTGCCACAGCCAATGCCAAGGGCGTGAAAATCGGGCTCTGCGGTCAGGCCCCCAGCGATCACCCAGAATTTGCAAAATTTCTGGTCGAAGCCGGCATCAACAGTATTTCGTTTAATCCTGATGCGCTGCTGAAGGGCATTGAGAATATTAGAAAGGCTGAAGCAGAAAAAAAACAGTTCTGATCAGCTTAACTTAATAATTTTTCATGATGAGCCCCCCCTCTTGTCAGGTTCAGTACAGCATGATACAAAAGCTTGTAATATAATAACTGATGTACAATCGCCTCGATTAACTGATACTGAAACTAAAAGGTAATATTCCCCATGCGCCACCCCGCCCCTTTTCTCGGAAGCCTGCTTCTCAGCCTGATTTGTGCCTGTGCACCGGCAGCCACCACGCCTGAGGCAGCTCAATTGGCCCAACTTCAGGAACAGCTCAAAGCGCTTCAAGGCAGTGCTTCACCCAGCAGTCCAAGCGCCAGTTCAACGCCTACTGCGATCACCAGCGCCGACACCATCAAAGTCAAAACCTTGCTGGCCCAGCCTTCTGTCCTGACCCTGGCTCCCGGCCAAAACAAACAACTTGAAACCGTTGTGCTGGTTCAGGAAGACAACAGTGTTGCGGTCTTGAAAAAACTCGAGCTGCTCGAAATGAGTTCTGGTGACAGCAGCATTGCCACCATTTCCAAAGAGGGGGTTGTCACAGCCCTGAAAGAGGGAATTACCCCCCTCACCCTAAAGCTGGGCGGCATAACCCAAACCCTGATTGTAACCGTCAGTGGCTCTGCCCCCACCCCTACAGCAGCGCCTACCGCAGCACCGATCGCTACTCCCACCCCCGTACCCACAGCCACTCCTACACCCGTGCCCACAGCCACTCCCACGCCCGCTTCGCCTTATAAGGAACTGGGAGTAGACAAAGCGGTCTACGATCTCAAAACACTTGAAACTGCATCGGTTACCCTGACCATTATTCTCAACGAAATTGACCCGGATACAGGCACCAATAAATCAGGTTTCTTAACGGATAAAACCAAAGCTACCTGGACTTCCAGCAATACCGCCATCGCCAGTATCTCTGCAACGGGTATTATCAGCGCCAACAGCGTAGGTACCGCCACCATGACCGTCAGTTATGGCGGGCTGACCAAGACCTTTACCGTGAATGTAACCGCTTCATAAGACCCGACCCCATTCAGGAAGGGGGGGCACCCCTTCCTGAATGGGGTGATTTCTCTCCAGAATGCTCAACGTCAGTGAAGTGTTTTTCAACAGGAATAACGCCAGCGCCAGCGCTGGCGTTAGGTGAGGTGTCTGTGGCAGTGAACTATCAAGGATTGAGTCGAACATTTGCGGTGAGCGTAACTGAATCTTGAAAACGGGTAAACTGTTTTTTTGAATTTAGAACGCTTAATTTTCTGAAAGCTTCAAACGCAGTTCCTGCAAGTTCTTACACCCTGATTTTTCACGCAGATTTTTCAGATGGGTTTTCACCGTTTCAAAACTCAGCTCCAGATCTTCGGCAATCTGCGATTGGGTCAAACCCTGGCGGAAACACTCTAAAACCTCTTTTTCTCGCACCGTCAGAGGGATCTTCCAAAGCACAGAGGGTTGAGAAAAACTTTTTGACAAGCCCTTCTGGTACATCGACAGACTCACTTCAGGCGCAATCCAAATGCCACCAGAGCAAACCGTTTCAAGGGCCTGGTAAAGCTGATCAATGCCAGACTCGTGTCCTTTGAGAATATAGCCCTTGATCCTGGACTCCAAAGCCTCATAGACATCCATGCGATCGGTGTGCCCACTGTAGATCAACACATCCGGCGGGGTTTCAGACTGTTCAAGAAGCGCTTTCGCAAAAGCCAAGCCGCCCATTTCGGGCATTTCAAGATCCACCAGGGCCAGATCCGGGGGAGTTAGTCGCGCCAGTTCCAAGGCCTGCATAGCACGCGAAGCCCGAATCGTAATTTCAATACGTCGCTCGGCAATGAGCTGCCCTTCCAGCGCCGCAGCTAAAAGATCCAGCACCGCAGGTTCATCGTCAAGGATCAGGAGTCGGAGGTTTGGGGTATCCATTTTTGTTTTCGTCAACTGACGCTTTATTCAGCTCAATGAGTAAAAATTAGCATAAATCCTGGCTTTTGTCTAATCAAAAGCCCCAAAGTAAAACCAGCAAAATTCACACTCTCTTATCTCAAAGTCACGGACAGAGGAATCAAGAAGAGCCTGCTATAATACCTCTAAGCGATGATTGATCGCGAGGAGTAGCCAGCTTGGCCCTGCAACCCGCAAAAGACACCTCCACCCCCTCAGCCCCAGCCCAATGGCTGGAACGCGGCCTCAAACAGGGGGATATTGGCATTGCTGTGATCATGATTGCCATTATCTGTCTGATGATGGTGCCTTTGCCCACCTGGGTTTTGGATATTTTGTTGACACTCAATGTCTCGCTCGGTCTGATGGTGCTGATGGTCTCGCTCTATGTCAACCGCCCCTTAGACTTCTCCACCTTTCCCACGCTTTTGCTGGTCTTGACCCTGTTCAGGCTCTCACTGAATATCTCCTCTACCCGTCTGATTCTGCTGCAGGCCAATGCTGGCAAGGTGATCGAAACCTTTGGCAGCTTCGTGATTGGGGGCAATTACGTGGTGGGCATTCTGATCTTCATCATTCTGGTGGTGGTGCAATTCGTGGTGATCACCAATGGGGCAGGGCGCATTTCTGAAGTGGCCGCCCGCTTCACCCTGGATGCCATGCCAGGCAAGCAGATGGCGATTGATGCCGACCTCAACAGCGGTCTGATCGATGAAGAACAGGCCAAGGAACGCCGCCGCGATATTCAGCGCGAAGCCGATTTCTATGGCAGCATGGACGGCGCGAGCAAATTCGTACGTGGGGACGCAATTGCCGGGATTATTATCACCTTCGTCAATGTGATTGGCGGGATTATTATTGGCACCCTGCAGCTGGGTATGCCCGTGGTTCAAGCCATGCAACGCTATACCGTACTCACGATTGGCGATGGACTGGTTAGTCAGATTCCGGCCATGGTCATCGCCATTGCCACGGGCATTTTGGTTTCACGTGCCGCGGGTGAAAGCAAATTGGGGGAAAGGGTTTCGCGCCAATTGCTGAATGTACCCCGAGGGCTCTTGGTGGTTTCATTCTTCCTGCTCTTGCTGGGCCTGTTTACGCCCCTGCCCAAAATCCCTTTTTTGATTCTGAGTGGCCTGCTGACAGCGATTGGCTTTATTATGATGCGGGAAGAAGAGCGCGAAGCTGAAGAAGACAAAGCCACAGGGGGCAGCAAGGCCCTGGGCAGTGGCAAAGAGATTCAACCGGCTCTGGCTCCGGCCCAAGCTGGCATGCTTTCTACCCGCAAAGAGCCCGAAGACATGATCAAACTGCTCAAGGTCGATCCGATGGAACTTGAAATTGGCTACCGCCTGATTCCCCTGGTAGATGCCGAACAGGGCGGTGATCTGCTGGAACGCATTACCAAAATCCGCCGCCAGATGGCCCTGCAATTGGGTCTGGTACTGCCTCCGATTCGCGTACGCGACAATATTCAACTCAAGCCCCGCGATTATTCGATTAAACTGCGCGGTATTGAAGTTGCACGGGGGGAGGTACATGTCGGGCATTATCTTGCCATGAATCCCGGCATGGTCAATGACCCACTCGATGGCGTACAAACCGTGGAACCTGTTTTTAATCTGCCTGCCGTCTGGATCACCGAAGGCCAGAAAGAACGGGCCGAAATTCTGGGCTATACTGTCTTTGATCCTTCGACCGTGGTCGCCACCCACCTGACCGAAATCGTCAAACGCTATGCCGCAGATATTCTCACCCGCCAGGATGTACAGCGCCTGCTCGACAGCGTACGCGAAGAGGCTCCCGCCGTGGTGGATGAACTCATGCCCAGTCTGCTCAGTGTCGGCGAAATTCAGCGCGTCTTACAAAACTTACTGGCCGAACGGGTCTCGGTACGCGATATGATTCCGATTCTGGAAGCCCTGGCCAATCATTCCCGTGCCACCAAAGACCCCGACCTGCTCACCGAACATGCGCGTCTGGCCGTGGCTCGCTCAATCTGTCAGCCCCTGCGCAGCCCCCAGGGCATGTTGCCCGCGCTGACCCTGGCAGCCGAACTGGAGCAAATCATGACCGAATCTGTCACCCGTACCGATCAGGGCCTGACTCTGCTGCTGGAACCCCAAATCGCCCAACAGGTCGTCAACAATATTGCCCAAAAAGTAGAAGAGATGGCTGGAAAAGGCTTTCACCAGCCGATTCTGCTCTGTTCTTCTAAAATCCGGCTGGTTCTGCGCCGCCTGACCGAACGTGCCCTGCCTATGCTGACGGTGCTCTCCTATAACGAGGTCATGGCCCAGGAAGCGCAAATTCAAACCATTGGCCGTGTCGACCTGAGTTTGCAGGTCAACTGAAACAACTCAGATCGAGAAAACGCCACCGCACGATTTTTTTCTCGTTCAGAAAAGATTAGAAATCTGCAAATTTTAACGTCCCGGCCCCTTTGTTTGCATTTGTGAGCCAGCGCTCATTCAAAGGGCAAAATCCCCACATTTTACGCAGAGTATAAGCTGTTTATGAGTCTCATAAATTATAATCGGTCGATAATAGAAGAAAAATTGGGATTATTTTTCTTTTAAGCCCTATAGATCTATTTAAATTTTAAATTAACCCCCAAAACAAGCAAGAGAACAAGCTTGCCCTCAGCGCGCTTTCGGGGCTAGAATAGAATATCATCCACAGGGTCTTCTTCTCAAAGCCGCACCCCAAAGAATGCATTAAATCAGCGAATTCTGCCATTTTAGGCCGTCTTCAAGGAGTTTTCATGATCGAAACCAATTCCACCCCCGGATACATCCAGCCTCAACACCATTATTCAGAACACGGCCTGCCCTTCAGCCGTGTTTTTTCTTCTCAGGGTCGCCACCCCTTTGAAGAGCTCGAATGGGAATTGCGAACCGCTTCGATCGGCAATGAAAAAGGCGAAATGATCTTTGAACAGAAAGACGTTGAAGTGCCTGTCAGTTGGTCCCAACAGGCCACCAATGTGGTGGTTTCGAAATATTTTCACGGTCAAATGGGAAGCCCACAGCGCGAAACCAGCGTCAAACAGCTGATTGGCCGGGTGGCAGATACGATCGCAGAATGGGGCCGGCAGCAAGGTTATTTTGCCAGCCCTGAAGACGCAGAGATTTACCAGGCTGAACTGAATGCCCTGCTCGTACAGCAACGCGCAGCCTTTAACAGCCCGGTCTGGTTCAATGTCGGCATTGAGTCTAAACCCCAGTGTTCGGCCTGCCAGCCCTATCATGCATTGATTAACACTGTACAGGGACTGCTCCCAATAGGAGAGATTGTTGAAAAAGATTTGATTGGCCTACCGGTATATGACGAAAACGGTCTGACCCAGGTGATAAACACCAAATACAATGGCAAGAAAAAAGTTTACCGTATCAATCTTCGGGATGGATTTTTCGTCGAAGCCACAGCAGATCATCTAGTCTGTGCCCATGACAGCAGAAGAACACAAACCCTCCATTTCGCCAAAGTAGAAGACCTGAAACCCGGCATGTTTATGCGGGTCTATAGCCATATCGCGGAGACTATAACACCAGAAAGTTCGAATCAGGAAATCTCTGAGGCAGCTCTGGCAGGCTGGTTACAGGCTGACGGCTTTGTAGGTCAGTATGAAGGAACAAATTCTTCTCTGACGATTGAATTCATGGTTGTCAAACAAGAAGAATACGACTGGGTCATTCAGCATTTGGAAACAGTTTTCCCAGATGTCCACTATAAGGTTTCAGTTGAAACAGCCCAGAACGAGCATCTGGAAATCCGGCGCATTCGTTTGTATGGTGAAATCCTGCGACCCTTTGTGGAAAAATACGAACTATTAAAGCGCAAACAGGATATTCGAGTTCCCCGATCGATTTGGACCGCCGCTAATGATGTTGTGGCTGTTTATCTGAAAAGTCTGTTTCAGGGGGATGGTTATGTCACAATTCACGATTCGAGCACACGGGTGGCTTTTGCTGTGATAAGCAAGGAATGGGTTCAGGAATTACAGGTTTTACTCACCCGTTTAGGAATTTATTCTAGATCCCGACAAAAAAAGGAAAACCGTCCAGATCGCTATGATATGTGGGAACTGGATGTTTCCATAGCGTCGGAACGGCTTCAATTTCTAAAAAAAATTGGCTTCATTTCAGATGACAAACAGGATAAATTAGTCACAAGCTGCGATATGGAAGGCAAAATTTGCCCAGATATTCGGTTTTCTGAAATTATCTCTATTGAGGCACAGGACGAAACAGATGTTTATGATATCCAGACTCTCAGTGGTCACTACCTGACCAATGGCGTACTGGTACACAATTGCTTTATCAATTCTGTTCAGGACAATATGGACTCGATTCTGAGCCTGGCCAAAACCGAAGGCATGCTCTTCAAATGGGGCTCAGGCACAGGCACGAATTTTTCCAGCCTGCGCTCCTCCAAAGAGGCCCTTTCAGGGGGCGGAACGGCCTCTGGGCCTGTTTCTTTCATGCGCGGCTATGACGCCTTCGCAGGGGTGATCAAATCAGGTGGAAAAACACGCCGGGCCGCCAAAATGGTGATCTTGAATATCGACCACCCCGATATCGAAGAGTTTATTGAAAGCAAAGCCAATGAAGAGAAAAAAGCCTGGGCCTTGATTGATGCCGGTTATAATGGCGGCTTTAATGTACCTGGAGGAGCCTACGACTCGGTACAGTTTCAAAACGCCAATCACAGTGTGCGCGTGACCGATGAGTTCATGCGTGCTGCCGAAGAAGACCGGGAATGGCATACCCGCGCAGTCAGCAATGGCGAAATTGTCGAAACCCTCAAAGCCCGCAAACTCTTGATGGGCATGGCTGAGTCGACCTGGATCTGTGGCGACCCTGGCATTCAGTACGATACCACCATCAACCGCTGGCATACCGCCAAGGCCTCGGGTCGCATCAATGCTTCAAACCCCTGTTCTGAATACCTGTTTCTGGATGATACGGCCTGTAACCTGGCATCGATCAACCTGCTCAAATACTATGAAAACGGCCAATTTCAGGTAGATGCTTTCAAACATACCATCCGTCTGCTGATTACCGCCCAAGAGATTGTGGTCGAGCAAGCCAGTTACCCCACTCCCGCAATTGAAAAAAACAGCCACCGTTTTCGCACCCTGGGGCTGGGCTATAGCAACCTGGGCGCCTTGTTGATGGCACAAGGGCTGCCCTATGATGGAGACACCGGCCGTCATTATGCGGCCGCGATTAGCGCCCTGATGACGGGCGAAGCCTATCGTGTTTCCGCCGAACTGGCCGAAAGTGTCGGGCCCTTTGAGGGCTTTCCCCCCAACCGCGATTATATGCTCGAAGTCATGCGCCTGCACCAGCAAAGCCTGGATCAGGTCAAACCCGTAGCACGCGACCAATACCTGCTTGAAGCGGCTCGTCAAAGCTGGCAGGCCGCCCTTGATAAGGGTGAAAAAGCGGGCTATCGCAATGCCCAGGTCAGCGTTCTGGCGCCTACAGGCACCATTGCTTTTCTGATGGATTGTGACACCACCGGCATTGAACCCGATCTGGCATTGATCAAATACAAACGCCTGGTCGGGGGCGGCAATCTCAAAATTGTCAACCAAACCGTGCCGCTCGCACTTGAAAACTTGGGCTATAGCGAAAATGAAATCAGCGAGATTTTAGACTACCTCAACAACAACGATACGATTGAAGGGGCTCCCGGACTGCGGAAAGAAGATTTGCCTGTCTTTGACTGTGCGTTTAAGCCCCTGCGGGGCAGCCGTTCGATTCACTATATGGGCCATATTCGCATGATGGGCGCAGTTCAACCCTTTATCTCAGGGGCGATCAGCAAAACCGTGAATATGCCCAGCGAAGCCACCGTCGAAGAAATCTATACCGCCTACCTTGAAGCCTGGAAACTGGGTGTGAAAGCCGTCGCCATTTACCGTGATGGCAGCAAACGCACCCAGCCGCTGAATACCGGCAAAGAAAGCCCCAAAACAGAAGCCTCGGGAAGCACGCCGCAACGCCGCCGTCTGCCCAACGAACGCCAGGCGATTACGCATAAATTCAGCATTGCCGGCCACGAGGGCTATTTAACCGTGGGCATGTATGAAGATGGCAGCCCTGGTGAAATTTTTATTACCATGGCCAAAGAAGGCAGTGTGATTTCAGGCCTGATGGATTCTTTTGCAACCACCGTCTCCCTGGCCCTGCAATATGGCGTGCCCCTGCCTGTGCTGGTCGACAAACTTTCTCATACCCGCTTTGAGCCCTCTGGCTATACGGGCAATAAGGATATTCCCTTTGCCAAATCGATCATGGACTATATTTTCCGCTGGCTGGCGATTAAGTTTCTGCCCCATGCAGAGGCCGAGGCACAAGGCCTGGCCTCTGCCCTGAAACCTACAGAAACAGAGCCTCAAGCCCTGAATGGTCAAAAATTGATTCAAAGCTCGCAAGAACAAGGGCTTTCCTTTGTCAATTCCCAGGACGCGCCCCCCTGCAACAGCTGCGGGGCTGCCGTGATGGTGCGCAATGGTTCCTGCTATAAATGCATGAACTGTGGTGCCACCAGCGGTTGTTCCTAAAATCGCATCAAAACTGGATTTGAACACCCCGTTCCAGTCGAAGTCAAGGCTGGAAGGGGTTCTGAAAGGAGGCAACAAAAATTAAAGTTTTTTTCCATGACTGCACCTGTAACTCCTGTTACAATTGTAGTTACCCAATCCGAATAGTGAGTCAGATAACCCGGTGTTATCTACAAAAGAAGCTGCTGAGCCCCTTGGGACAGACAGCCGCTTTGATCTGCCGGAAGCAGCCAGAGTCATACCTTAAACGCAAAACAGGACAAAGAATTCAGAAATGATGACATTATCACAAGTGACCCAAGAACCGATCCTCACCGCCAATAAAAACCGTTTCGTACTTTTCCCCATCAAACACCAGGCCATCTGGGAAATGTACAAAAAAGCCGAGGCCAGTTTCTGGACCACCGAAGAAATCGACCTTTCAACCGATATTCAGGATTGGGAACACCGCCTGAATGAAGATGAAAAACATTTTATTAAACACGTTCTGGCCTTTTTCGCAGCCAGTGACGGCATTGTCAACGAAAATCTGGCTGTCAATTTCATGCGCGAGGTGCAATACCCCGAAGCCCGTTGTTTTTATGGCTTTCAAATCATGATGGAAAATATCCATTCTGAAACCTATTCGCTTTTGATTGATACCTATATCAAAGACAATGCCGAAAAACAAATGCTTTTCAATGCCATCGATACCCTGGCCTGCGTACAGCGCAAAGCCGACTGGGCCCTGCGTTGGATTGAAAAGGGCAGTTTCGCCGAGCGCTTGGTGGCCTTTGCTGCCGTAGAAGGCATTTTCTTTTCTGGCAGTTTCTGTTCGATTTTCTGGCTCAAAAAACGGGGCCTGATGCCCGGTCTGAGCTTCTCTAACGAGCTGATTTCACGCGATGAAGGCATGCATACCGACTTCGCCTGTTTGCTTTATTCACAGCTGCAAAACCGCCTGGCCCAAGGTCAGATTGAAGAAATCATCCGCGAAGCCGTGACGATTGAGCAGGAATTCGTGACCGATGCCCTGCCCGTGAAACTGATTGGCATGAACGCCGAAATGATGAGCCAATATATTGAATTTGTAGCCGATCGCCTGCTCGTTTCACTGGGCTGCGAGAAAATCTACAATGTGGGCAATCCCTTCGATTTCATGGAACTGATTTCGCTGCAGGGCAAAACCAATTTCTTCGAAAAACGGGTCTCCGAATACCAGAAGTCCGGAGTCATGAATACCGTAAATAACCAGAAAGAAGACAATGTCTTCAGCATGGATGAAGACTTCTAAACCGATTATCAAAGGGTGTGCCAATGTACGTATTAAAACGCGACGGTCGTTCTGAAGCCGTCAAATTCGACAAAATTACCAACCGGATTCAGAAACTCTGTTACGGCCTCGATCAGGCCCATGTTGACTCGGTACGGGTTGCCATGAAGGTGATTGAAGGCCTCTATGACGGGGTGACGACCCTGGAACTCGACAATCTGGCTGCCGAAATCGCCGCCACCATGACCACCCGTCACCCGGATTATGCGTTGCTGGCGGCCCGGATTGCAATTTCAAACCTTCACAAGACCACCAAAAAGTCTTTTTCAGAGACCATGCGGGATCTCTATGAATATATTGACCCCAAAACCGGCCACAGCGCCTCGTTAATCTCCAACGAAGTCTGGCGGATTATTGAGGCCAATGCCCAGGAACTGGATTCGGCGATTATTCACGACCGGGATTTTCTGCTCGACTTTTTTGGTTTTAAAACCCTGGAACGCTCCTATCTACTCAAACTCAACGATCAGATTGTCGAGCGCCCCCAGCATATGTTGATGCGTGTGGCCGTGGGCATTCACCGCGAAGATATTGCAGCTGCGATCAAAACCTACGACCTGCTCTCAGAGCGTTGGTTTACCCATGCCACCCCCACCCTTTTCAATGCAGCCACCCCCAAACCCCAGATGTCTTCCTGCTTTTTAATCAGCATGAAAGACGACAGCATTGATGGGATTTATGATACCCTCAAAACCTGCGCCAAGATTTCACAATCAGCAGGCGGCATTGGCCTGAGCATTCACAATATTCGCGCCACGGGTTCGTATATCAGCGGCACCAACGGCACCAGCAACGGGATTGTACCCATGCTGCGGGTCTATAACGATACCGCCCGCTATGTGGATCAGGGCGGCGGCAAGCGCAAAGGAGCTTTTGCCGTTTATCTCGAACCCTGGCATGCCGATATCATGGAGTTTCTGGAGCTGCGGAAAAACCACGGCAAAGAAGAAATGCGCGCCCGCGACCTGTTTTATGCCCTCTGGATTCCCGATCTGTTTATGAAAAGGGTCGAAGAAGAAGGCGAATGGTCGATTTTCTGCCCCAATGAAGCACCGGGTCTGGCCGATTGCTGGGGCGAAACCTTTGAAACCCTCTATACCCGCTATGAGCGTGAAGGCCGGGCCCGCAAGACAATGAAAGCCCGTGATCTCTGGATGGCGATTCTCGACGCCCAGATTGAAACCGGCAACCCCTATATGCTCTATAAGGATGCCTGCAATAGCAAAAGCAACCAGCAAAATCTGGGCACGATCAAATCGAGCAATCTCTGTACCGAGATTGTCGAATACACCGCCCCCGATGAAGTTGCCGTCTGCAATCTGGCTTCGCTGGCCCTGCCCAAATACGTGGTGGACGGCCAGTTTGACCACCAGAAACTGTTTGAGGTCACCCAGGTCGCCACGCGCAACCTGAATAAAATCATCGACCTGAATTATTATCCGGTCGAAGAAGCCCGCAATTCCAACCTGCGTCACCGCCCGATTGGCTTGGGGGTTCAGGGTCTGGCCGACGTGTTTATCATGCTGCGTTTGCCCTTTGATTCAGACGAAGCGCGCCAGCTCAACCGCGATATTTTTGAAACGATCTATTTCGCAGCCTGCTCCGCCTCTATGGAACTGGCACAGGCCGAAGGCCCCTATTCAACCTTCGCAGGGTCTCCTGCTTCCCAGGGCAAACTGCAGTTTGATCTCTGGGGGGTTGAACCTTCCAGCCGTTGGAACTGGACGGAACTGAAAGACAAAATCCGTGAACATGGCCTGCGCAACTCACTCTTGCTGGCCCCCATGCCCACGGCTTCAACCTCTCAGATTCTCGGCAACAATGAGTGCTTTGAGCCCTATACCTCAAATATCTACAGCCGCCGGGTACTCTCCGGTGAGTTTATCGTGGTCAATAAGCACCTGCTGCGCGACCTGGTGGATTTGGGCATCTGGAACGAAGGCCTCAAAAATAAAATCATTGCCAGCAATGGTTCGATTCAGAATATTCCTGAAATTCCCGAGCATATCAAAGAGATTTACAAAACCGTCTGGGAAATCAAGCAACGCAGCCTGATCGATATGGCCGCCGATCGCGGCGCCTTTATCTGCCAATCGCAATCGCTGAATCTCTTCATGGAAAATCCCACCTACGCCAAACTGACCTCGATGCATTTCTATGGTTGGAAAAAAGGCTTGAAAACAGGCATGTATTACCTGCGCACCAAAGCCGCAGCCGATGCGATTAAATTTACCGTGGAGCCTGTCACCAGCGCCCAACCCCCGGTAAGTGCAGCGGTCAATCCCTTGGGCATGACCGCCGAAGGCGTGGCCTGTTCCCTGGAAAACCCTGAAGCCTGTGAGGCCTGCAGCGGTTAAACAGCGAGCGCTTTAATGCTCTGGATAGAGCAGATAGCGCGCCCTTAACTGACGATAATCCGCCAGTGGCTTTTCCCAGCCCTGGCGGATTTCTGCTTCCGTCAAGCCCGCTTCAATCTGTTTGCGCAAGTGATCTGTACCCGCCAATTTATCGAAAAAGGGATTAAAAAAGGCTTTTTCACCCCGGTCATGCTGGTAAAAATACAGCAACCAACGCAGACTGAAGCGCAAATCTGTCTCCTGTCGCAAATCCAGACCATAACAGGCTTGATCTTGATAAGGAGGCGTCAGCGCTTCTTGGCGGCTTTGCGGTCGAAACACAAAGGCACCAGCCTGAACATCGGGCAGACCCAAGACCTGAAATGGCCAGTCGGTTCCCCGCCCTACACTGACCCGTGTGCCCTCAAACAAGCCCAAAGAAGGGTAAAGCCGAATGGCCAAATCATTGGGCAAATTGGGAGAAGGTTTCACCGGCAGAGAGTAAGGAGTAGCGTGGGTATAGGCCTGAACCGGAATCACGCTCAGCTTGAGCGCTTGGGCATGCTCTATCCAGCTCTCGCCCTGAATCATCCGCGCCAGCTCTCCCACCGTCAAACCATGTACAAGCGGAATCGGGTGCAGGCCCACAAAGGAACGAAAAGCAGGTTCTAAAACAGGCCCGTCTATCTGATCTGCATTGGGATTGGGACGATCCAAGACCAGCAGGGGCTTGCCTGCTTCGGCTGCCGCTTCCATCACATAGTGCAGGGTCGAGATATAGGTATAGTAGCGTACGCCCACATCCTGAATATCAAAGACCAGCAGATCCAGATCGCGCAAAGTTTCAGGCTTGGGTTTGCGGTTCTGTCCATAGAGCGAAACCACGGGCAAGCCTGTTTGAGAATCTACCCCATCTGCTAAATGCGCCCCAGCTTCAGCCTCGCCCCGAAAGCCATGCTCTGGTGCAAAAATACGCTTCACCGAAATGCCCTGGGCCTGCAAAAAATCTACCAGGTGCAAGCCCTGGGCGCGTGAGGTGGGATTCACGACAAGCCCCACAGAATGCCCTTTGAGCAAAGGCAGATAGCGCGCTGGCTGCTCCGCCCCCGGCAATGGAAGCGCCTGGGCCAGCGGCAAAAAAAGAAAACCCAAGAGTAAATACAGGGCCCATCCCCAAAATCGAAAAGACATGGCCGCTCTCCTTTTCCTAATCAAAAACCGAACTGCAAAACATGCTCTATTCCGCCAGACACCCTCTCTGTTCAGCATGCCTGCTCTCACCCTGTTTGTCAAAAGCCAGTCCCCAAAATCTGTCATTTTGATCTAAAAACCCTTAAAAATTAATCTTCTGTTAAAACCGGGTCAGAATTTATACTTTAGAGATGATAAGATAGAAACAGAGAACAGCAAGCCTCAAGGAGCCCCTTCACCATGATGATTTCTCCCCAGTCCGTGATACCTGCGCAGCCAGCCTCTGCTGCCCCGCCCAAACCCGCAACATCTCCCGCGCCAGTGACCCAGGCAGAACTCGATTGGGCCGTTCAGCTTGAAAAAGCGGTAACCAACGGTTATCAGCCAAACACGCAAGAACAGGAAATGTACACCGAGATTTACAAGCGTTATCAAAGCTCACAAGCAGAGGCCTCTGCTCAAACGGAAAAGGCTTCCCCAAGTGTTGAGAGTGGCGAAAAAGCAGAATCCAGCAAAGGTATTCTTGATTACCCCAAAGATCTGGCCATGGGCATTACTGAATATGCCGCCAAAGGCCAGGCCAAAAACTCAATTGAATTCTTGGATGATGCTGGAGATATCAAAGAGAACCTCGGAGATTCTTGGGATCATATCAAAAAAGGCGAAGTCGGCAAAGCAGGCATCGACGTGCTCAAAGCAGTTGGCAATACCGCCAGTGCGGGCGTGAATTTATTTCAGACCGGTCTGCACACCCTGTTGGGTGGTTTTTCAACCGTGGTTTCTCTGCCCCTCAATCTGCTCGACAAAGGGGCCGAAAAAGCCGGCGAACATCTTTCCAAATCCGAAAGTGGTTTTGGCAAAGCCGTGGGCAAAGTTTCGACCTTTATCGGGGGCCAAAACAGCAATGTGGGCTATAATGAAGCCCTTCAGACAGCCGCCCGCGAAGGCGTACGCGCTGCCCACCAAGATTAATTTCACACAGCAAAAGCCGGGGCAAAAACCCCGGCTTTTTGTATGGCCTTATTCAGACAAAACTTAAGAGCGTTTCACGAATAATCGCCAGACTTTCTTCCATTTGCGCTTCGCGAATCACCAAAGGGGGCGCAAAACGGATAATATCTCCGTGGGTGGGCTTACACAGCAGCCCTTTTTCCTTGAGTGCCAAACAGACATCCCAGGCCGTACGGCCATCTTCAAAAGGCTCAATCACCACGGCATTGAGCAAGCCTTTGCCCCGTACTGCCTTAATAAATTCGACTTCCTGCTCCAGAATCAGCAGGCTTTGACGGAATTGTTCTCCCATCAACTCGGCATTTTCAGCCAAATTTTCATCTTTAAGCACCTGCAGGGCCTCTATCGCCACACGACAGGCCAAGGGGTTGCCCCCATAGGTCGAACCGTGTTCTCCTGGTTTAATACAGAGCATGATCTTGTCATCAGCCAAGACGGCAGATACGGGCAAAACCCCACCCGAAAGTGCTTTTCCCAAAATCAGAATATCTGGGCGCACATGCTCATGATCCGCCGCCAGCATTTTGCCAGTCCGGCAGAGACCGGTTTGCACCTCATCGCAGATCAGCAAGACCTGGTGCTGGGTGCAGAGTTCTCGCACCCGATGCAGGTAGCCGGTATCAGGCACCACCACCCCCGCTTCACCCTGAATAGGCTCCACCATAAAGGCCGCCACATGCGGATCTTGCAAAACCGCTTCCAGGGCATGCAAATCGTTATAGGGAACCAGTTCATAACCCGGCATATAGGGACCAAAACCCGCATAACTGCAGGGATCTGTGGAGGCAGAAATCGCACCCAAGGTTCGCCCCCAGAAATTATTGCGGGCAAAAACAATCTTGGCCTGGTTCTCAGGAATGCCTTTGACGGTATAGCCCCATTTACGGGCCAGTTTAACCGCCGTTTCTCCCCCTTCCACACCCGTATTCATGGGCAAAACCTTATCATAGCCAAAATAACGGGTAATATACTGCTCATAAGGCCCCAAGACATCATTGTAGAAGGCTCGGGAAGTCAGGGTCAGCGTCTGGGCCTGCTCAGTCAGGGCCTTGAGAATGCGCGGATGACAATGTCCCTGATTCACCGCCGAATAGGCCGAAAGGAAATCAAAATAACGCTTGCCTTCAATATCCCAAAGATACACACCCTCTCCCCTGGCCAAAACCACAGGCAGCGGATGGTAATTATGGGCACCATACTGATCTTCAAGGGCCATCGCTTCGGCTGAAGAAGCGGCTTTAAACTCCATGATCAACACCTCAAAACAGATTTAAACCTTTCTATCTTACCGGAGTTACTCTGAAAGTCACCACCCCCTCAGCCCATCCTGCAAAGCAAAAACTAGAAAAAAGGAGCAAGAAAAAAGGGCCTTCTTTGCAGAAAGCCCTTTTAAAATAGCGCTTTAACGGGCCTGTTGCATGGCCTGGGCCAGTACTTGCTTGCCCACAATCGCGATCACCGTGACCTTGACTTCGTCTTTCATATTCTCATCGAGAACGGTACCAAAAATAACATTGGCATCGGGATTGACGGTTTTGTAAATCACCTCTGCCGCCATATTGATTTCGTGCAGAGCAATATCGCTGCCACTGGTAATATTGAAAACCACGCCCGTAGCGCCGTCGATTGAGTATTCCAAGAGGGGATTTTCAATCGCGCGTTTGACGGCTTCAACCGCTGGGTGTTCCACTTCACGGGAAGAAGAACCCACACCCATCACACCCACACCGGCATTCGACATCACGGCTTTCACATCCGCAAAGTCAACATTGATCAAGCCGGGAATCGTGATAATGTCTGAAATGCCCTGAATGGCTTGAAAAAGGACATTGTCCACTTCGCGAAAAGCATCACGCACGGCCATTTGACCTTTCATGCTTTGCAAGAGACGGTCATTGGAAATCACGATCAGGGTATCGACACTCTGCAGCATGCGCTGAATGCCAGCATCTGCCTGATCTTTGCGCTTTTTGCCCTCAAAGGTAAAGGGCTTGGTGACCACGCCCACAGTCAAAGCTCCGCCACTTTTGGCCATCTGGGCCAGCGCTGGAGCCGCCCCTGTCCCCGTGCCACCGCCCATGCCGCAGGTGACAAAAACCATATCTGTTTCCTGCAAATATTTGGCCATTTCATCGCGGTTTTCTTCAAGCGCTTTGAGGCCTACGCCGGGATCTCCGCCAGCACCCAATCCACGGGTCAGGCGAGAGCCAATTTGCACGCGGTTTTCGGTTTCAACCAGAGAAAGAGATTGTGCATCCGTGTTTACGGCAATAAACTGCACGCCCGAAAAAGAGGCTGAGCGCATGTGATTGATGGTATTGCCACCACTGCCACCCACCCCAAATACTTTTATGTTCACAAGTGTCATGAAATTCTGAGTCCTATGCGTTTCGCAAGATTTTCAGTCAGTTTAGCATGTTCTCCCCCAAGAAAAAGGGGGTTCTGTCACAGGCGGAGCCAGCTCATGACTTCACAGCTCAGAAATCATTTGAAAAGGCGCTCAACCACCGTACTTCTTGCATTGCTCTCCTCCCCCAAGGAAGCAGTGTGTCTGAATCGGATTTTTCTGTTCATGTTCACCGTGAAAAAAAAATTCTCCTCATTCAATTTTTAAAAAAAAAGCTCATTTTGAACTTATATCTTAAAGAAAGCAAAGAGACAAATGAGGTATTCGCAAATGTCAGATATGAGACTCAATCAAGCCATTCCCCACACACAAATCAACACACTCAAACCAAAGCAAGCAGAGCCCAGCCCAGCCCTCTCCCCCACCCAAGAAACTCAAGCCCCAAGCTCTGGCTATCAGAAATACGCCCCCCCCTCCCCCCAAGAAAAACCAGTTTTAGAAAGTCAACAGGTTCACTCGCTGATTCAGAATTCACGCCCCAGTGCATTGAACACAGCCAGATTGCAGGCCCTCTCAATCCCTTCTCTGCAATCCGTTCAGGGCACCATTCAACGCTCTTATGAGCAAGTGATCAAAAATCCCCAGAACAAAGAAGAGGCTTTCACCAGTCTGCGCGAATCCTTTAAACCACAAAGCTTGAGTTTTTCCGACAAACTCAGAAGTTTTTTTGGCATGCGGGCGGTTCTCAAAGATCGAAAAAAAGCCGAGCAAAGCGTGTTCGGTCACGAACTTAAAAATCTTTTAAGTGTCATGGCACATCCGGAAAGAGCTTCAACCAGAGATCTGAATACTGTACGCGCTTTTCAATACCATTGCTTAAAAGAATTCAGCAAAGAAAATGTAATGGGTATAGACCAAATGATCAAATTGTCAAAAATGGATCCCCAGGATCCAAACCTAGAGAAAAAACTCCTCTCATTCATCCAGAATTGTGTCAACGAAAATGGAAAATATCAAATTAATCTGCCTTCTAATATGCGCAAAGGAATCATGGCCATCGCCAAGAGCTTGTCTACCCCACAATCTCCTCCCTTGACCCAGGAAGAGCGAAAAGAAAAACTCGATACATTAATGGTCAAGATGGTAGAAGTCAATAAGGAGCTGTATTCCCTGCTCAAGGACCCCTTTCTACGCTTTAAACAGAATTTAGATCACCAGACAAACCAGATTTCAGAAAATCGCTTCGGCAAAGAATGGCATACACGCCTCGAAATGTGGAGCAGTGGTTCTTTTATGCCTTTTGCCAAAGCCACGGGCAAGACCATTTTAGATGGGCTCACACTGGGTCTTCTCAATTGTTTCAAGGGCTGGACAGCCGATACGAAAGAATCAAACGATCTCAACGAACAACTCTCAGAAATCAACAAAGACATCGAGACAATGAATTTGTTCTAAGTTGAATTAAACAGCAAAGGAAAGAAAATGGTAACACTCTTGGAAAGAGCAACAGAAAATCTGGAAGCAGAAAAAATCCATACGCAAGCCATGGAAAAACTGACTCAAGCCATGATTCAACAGTTTAAACACCCCCCTCCGCTGGAAGAAATTTATCAGGATCTCAACAAAGCCCTGCGTCTGGATCCCCAAAATCCGGATCGCTCTGCTGGCATGGCTTATTTTCTGATCCTTATTGGCGCTTTGGATCAAGTGCCCAAGCATTTGGCCAAAGCCCTTCGACTGAATCCAGAACATTCAATAGCACGGCAATTAGTGCAGGGTCTAAACGAACTCAAACAACAGGATCCGCTGGAAAAAAGACTGCTGGAAGTAGAGGCCTTTCAACGCTGGCCCAGACCCCAAACGGCCTCCGAATACGATGATCTCTACGACGAAACGGAGCGCTTTATACGTCAAGAAGCTCTCTTCTATTTACAGGCTATGATTCCCCCTGAAGTCAATGTGGGGGAGTTAGAACAAAACCAAAGATCTTTTCTTGGGCTTTTACACGCGAGTGTTCAAAGTATCCAAGCCAAACTCGAGATCTTAGAAAGTGAATTTGAAGTGGATGCTCTGGAGCGAGAGTTGCGCCCTTTGAGCCAACTCAAAACCCGTTTTGAAAAAGTGGTAAACCACAATCTTGAGCTCATTTACTGGCAAGAACAGCTTCAATCCTTCCAAGAGATGGTTCACGGCGCTTTTGAAGAATTAAAACATTGGCCCAAAGGTCAAAGCTTGGATAAAAAGTTTTCTGACCGTCTTGAAGCCCTCTACGATATCTGCGACCAATTGGCCGATGAATTAGACAGCTTGGCTCAACGCACCAGTATTGCTCCGATTGAAAACCAATATGAAGCAGCCGTTCAAACTTTACAAAAGCTCCAAGATTCACTTGATGAATTTTAAAAAGCCCCTCTCAACAAAGTACTTTCCCTAGCGCCGAATACTCACATGCCACTTCGAAAAGATCTTCATAAAGACAGGATCTTTGAGGGCTTTGCGCATCACCTGATTGATCTGCTCTAAAAGCTCTTTGTTCTCAGCCTGAACCACGCCCACATAGGGGGTTTCTGGCGTGATTGGCTCTCCTGTCAGACGCAGGCCCGGCACCGTCCAAAGATACCAACCGGCCAGCGCCCGCTCACTGAGCACACCATTGAGACGTGACTGGGCCAAATCCTGAAACAGAGTTTCAGGCTCATCATAAGCCTGAACACCAATGCCTGCCTCTTTGAGACGGTTGAGATCATCCAGCAGAATCTGAGAAACAGAATCACGGATCACCCCCACCTTTTTGCCTTTTAAATCAGAAAGATTATAGGTAAAGGTATCGGCTTTGCGTACCACCAGCTGCTGATAAGCGGTATAGTAATGCTCTGTAAACAAAAGGCCTGCGGGCAACTGGGGATTATTGGCCTCAGGCTTTTCAATCGCATTCAAAGCCAGATCCACTTCTTTTTTTGAAACCGATTCCAGCAGTTTTTCCCAGGCCAGCTCTTTGATTTCAAGCTTTTTATTGAGCTTGCGCGCCAGATAGCGCACAATTTCAAACTCAAAACCGCCATAATTGTCTGAACTGGCTGTTTTCGCTGTGGGTTCGAGCTTATAAATAAATGGCTTGCCGATATTCGGATCCATGCCCACCCTCAGCGTTTGGGAACGTTCCGCCACGTTCTGCCCAGGGCAGCCACTGATCAAGAACAAGAGCAGTGGCAGCCCCCACCGGAGCAGGCGCTTCAAATACCCGCCCCCAGCAAATACTCGTGCAGGGCCGATGCCAGTTTTTCCAAGCCCTCGGGGTCTGTTCCGCCACCGGCTTGGGCAAACTCAGGCTTACCGCCGCCACGGGCCCCAACCAAGGGCCCCAAAGCCTTAATAATCGCACCGGCCTGCACCCCAGCCTGAACCATCGTGGTTGAAACACGGGCCACCAAATTGACCTTACCGGCGACTTCAGCCCCCAGCACGACAATACTTTGGGCTTTGCGTCCACAGAGGGCATCTGCGATCTGTTTCAAGGCCTCGGCATCGGGCACATCGACACGGGCCACCAAGACCTGGGCCTGATTGTGCTCCTTAAAGTTGGCTGCCAATTCTTCAACCTGCAAAAGCGCCATTTTGCCCTTGAGTTGTTTGAGTTCTTTGTCTTGATTGCGCAAAGCTTCCTGTAATTTGCTTAAACGTCCTGGAATTTCGGCAAAAGGTACTTTTAACTCACGAGCCAAAGCCTTGAGCAAGTCTTCATTCTGGCGCGCGTAGCGATAGGCGGCAAGGCCAGCCACAGCCGTAATACGGCGAACACCGGCAGAAATAGCCTCTTCAGAAATGACCTTAAAGGAGCCAATCGTCCCCGTCGCAGGCACATGGGTGCCCCCACAGAACTCCATGCTGTAGTCGCCCATGCCAATCACACGTACCACATCCCCGTATTTTTCGCCAAACATGGCCACGGCACCGCTTTTACGCGCTTCCTCAATCGGCAACACCTGGGTTTGCACCGCGTGATTGAGCATAATCTGGGCATTGACGATTTCTTCAACCTTTTGAATTTCTTCAGCGCTCATGGCCCGGTTGAAATTGAAGTCAAAACGGGTTTGCAAATGGGTGACTTCTGAACCGGCCTGCTTAACCTGATCTCCCAGCACATCTTTCAGCGCCTGGTGCATCAGGTGGGTTACCGAGTGATGTTTCATAGTTTCCCGGCGGGTGCTCTGTTCCACCTGGCATTGCACCTGAATCTGAGGTTGAAGCATGCTGAATTCATCGCCGCGAATCACGTGCACGAAGACCTCACCGACCTTTTGCACATCGACCACTTCAAAGCTATGTGCGCCAGCGAGAATCACGCCATGATCGCTGACCTGGCCACCACTTTCCGCATAAAAGGGCGTGCGGTTCAGCACCAGGCGACGCAGTTCATGGGTATTGCTTTCAAGACAGGCCAAAATTTCAGCCGAGCTGTTCAGTTCCTGATAGCCTGTAAATTCAGTCGCGGGAAAACCCACCACATGGGCCCCAATATCCAAATTGGAACGGGAGGCTGCACGGGCCCGTTCAACCTGTTCCTGCATCGCAGCCTTATAACCGGGCAGGTCAACCTGCAAGCCCTGTTCTTGGGCAATTTCCTGAGTCAGTTCCAACGGAAAGCCATAGGTATCATAAAGTTCAAAGGCCACCTGGCCCGGAATCACCAGGGAAGTGAGGCCAGCCAAGGCTTCTTCAAGTTTTTTCACGCCCCGGCCCAGGGTACGCAGAAAACGCTCTTCTTCAATTTGAATGCTTTCACGGATCTGTTCCTGCTTTTCTTTGAGCGTGGGATAAATGGGGTAAAGCTCCACAATCGTCGGTAGCAGGGTATATAAAAAGGGCTCATTGATCCCAATAAAATGCCCAAAGCGAATCGCACGGCGCATAATCCGGCGCAAGACATAGCCTCGACCTTCGTTGCCAGGCTGTACGCCATCGGCAATCAGCATGGCACTGGCACGGCTGTGATCTGCAATCACCTGCAAAGCCGTGGTATAGCGGGGATTGTTCTCCATGCCTTCAGCGGCCAGGGGTTTGACTTTTTCAATAATGGCCTGAAGCAAATCGGTTTCATAATTGGTGGGTTTGCCCTGCACCACCGAGGTAATGCGCTCCAGCCCCATGCCGGTATCAATATTCTTGGCGGGCAGGGGCTCCAGCGAACCGTCGGCCATGCGGTTAAACTCCATGAAGACCAGATTCCAGACTTCAAGAAAACGCACATCGTCATCATCGCCGGGCAGCAGGCCTTTATCCAGGTGCTCACCCATATCATAATAAATTTCGGTACAGGGGCCACAGGGCCCCGTTTCGCCAGCGGCCCAGAAATTGGTATCGTCGCCCCGACGTGAAATTCGTTCCACAGGGACACCGGCTTTTTCCTGCCAGATGCCAAAAGCTTCATCATCATCGTTATAAACGGTGACATAGAGCTTTTCTTTGGGAATTTCAAGCACGCCGGTGAGAAACTCCCAAGCCCAGGGGATCACCTCTGCTTTGTAATAATCCCCAAAGGAAAAATTACCCAGCATCTCGAAGAAAGTATGGTGGCGCGCGGTAAAGCCCACATTGTCGAGGTCGGTGGTGCGGAAGCATTTTTGATAGGTCGTGACCCGACTGTGGGTGGGTTTTTCGGTGCCAAACATAATCGGTTTGAATTGCAGCATCCCCGCCGTGGTCAGCAAAACCGTGGGGTCGTTATAGGGCACCAGAGGAGAACTGGGTAAATGAGCATGCCCCTTATTTTTAAAATATTCAATAAATTTCTGGCGAATTTCAGCGCCTGTCAGTGTTTTCATGAAAGCTTACCTCGCATCACAGTACAGCCCAGTATACCACCCGCATTTGACTCAGCAGAATAGGATGGAATCTGGGCACAAGGTTAGAAAGAAGGCAAAATCAACCCGGCAGGCCCCTTCAGACGCAGGAAAAAGCGCTTGGCTTGGGCCAAAGTCTGATCAGGAACCAAGAGCATAGGCAATCTGCAGCCAGCCATCGGGCAGCTGCCCGATGACTGGCACGAAAAGAGTTTAGCAGAAATCAAACCTTAGCCCCCACTGCCCCGTTCAACAGCGCTCTGGGCAATCTGATCAAATTCAGCCTGACTCAAATGTTTAGCAGTATAGGTGCCTCCCGCTGCTTTCAAAGCTTTTGAAAAAGCACGCAGATGGTTGCGCGATCCTCTTTCCAGCTCTTGATAAACCAAGCGGATATCATCCTGATCGACAGCCCCCAGCTGGGTTTTCAGATCGGCAAGATCCAGCTCTTCAATTTCAAGCCCGACCTGAAGCGCGGCGAGATAGGAAGCTTTGCCCTGTGCCACCAGCGTATCATACAGGCTTTGCAGAGCAGGCGCTGTAAATTTACCAGCTTCTTTCAAGGCCGGATCAACCACCTGATAACGTTCAAGCAATTGCCTAACAGATTCAGTATGGGTGGCTTCACTGCCTGAAATATTCTGAAAGGTTTGGCTTTGACTGCTCCAAGAGGCAGCTAAGACCGCATAAACCTCTTGAGCCAGTTTTTCTTCTTCCCGCATTTGCAGCAAGCCTGCCTTTTCAGCCTCAGACAGATCGGACTTGGGCATCTGGGTCAGGGCCTGATTGAGCAGATTGTCTACCAACTGGGTATTGCCTTCACTGTCGACTTTGACAAAGGGATTTTTACTGTTGAGGGTTGCATTTTGACTGGGGGCAGCAGCATTGGGGCCTGCACCGGCCCCCACAGAACAAGCACTCAAAAGCAGAAGGGGTAAAATGAATTTAAATGTGTTGAACATGAGAGATTCCTTTTCTGTTTTAAAATGAAGCGCGACCCGGTCCGCGCCGGTGAGCCTGGGCCAGGGCCTGATCGAATTCCTGCTGAGACAGATGTTTGGGCGTATAGGACACCCCCTGGGCCTGCAAAGCCCGATAAAAAGCTTGTAAATGATGCGAAGAGGCCTGAATCAACTGGCCCGCAACCAGAGTTTCAAAAGCGTCTTGCGTTTGTGCCTGCCAAACTTTGAGATCGGCAAGATCTCTTTCCTCAATTTCAAGTCCCACCGCCAGCGCAGCGGGCAATGAGACCTCACCTGCTTTTTTGAATGCCTGATACACCGCTTGCAGTTGGGCCGTTGAAAACTTACCGAACTCAAGTTTCAGGCTGGGATCTTTCAGTTGGCGGGCCTGTAAAACAGAGCGCATACGTTGCAAATGGCGACTTTCAGCCGCTTGAATATTGAAAAAGACCCGATGGTTCCACTTTTGGCCGAAAGAGAGGTAAAGATCATGGGCCAATTTTTCTTCTTCGGTCAGATGAATCAAAGACACGGTTGCGGGTGCTTGATTTTGGCTATAGCTCGGCAGGGTCGTCAAACCTGCTGTCAGCAAAAGGCTGAGAAAGACGGTCGCGTGTTTGAATTTCATGGTTAATCACCTCTTTAAATATATTATACCCCATATAGTATATTCAAATTGATCTTTATCAATTCAGAGGTTTAGACTCAGAAAAAAAAACAAAAAGGCCCCCGTAGGGGCCAAGCGTAGTAGGAAAGAGTCGAAAAAAGAGGACTAACGATCGGAACGAATATTCAAATCAACCGTAACTGGAATATGATCGGAAGCATTGTAGAAATACAATTTTTGCCATTGCTCTCCCTGTTTGAAGGGCTTGTACAATCTGACAGATTTGGGCACATATTCATTCATCATGCTCCGTGACAGCAGCAGATAATCAATACGGGAACGGTATTGTTTGGGGTGATAGGTATAAACCTCGGGGCCATTGCCCAAATCCTGCTGAATCACATCGGTCAGGCCCAAACCACTGACTTGAGGATTCACCAAGGGTTGAACAGGCTTGGCATTGGGAGCATCATTAAAATCACCCATCAGAATAAAGTTTTCACGGGGATTGGCCTGCTGAAAATCAGCAATGATTTTTTGCGCAGCACGGGCCTCGGCCTCACGACGCACATCAGCAACCGCCCCACCATGATGTGATTTCAAATGCCCCACAAAAACCGTAAAGGCATAGTTATTCGGGCCTTGAATGCGCACTTGGAGTAAATCACGGCTGAAACCCACAGGTTGGGGCTCACCCGGCACAGGAAAACGCAGATCTTTGTGTGAAATCACAGAGGTAATCGGATAACGGCTGAACAGTGCAACGTCGATACCACGGGTATCATTGCCTTCGACCAATACCACTTCACGGTAGCCCATATCGGCCAGATATTGATCACGGAAATGGGCGAGAGTGTCTTTTGACTCAACCTCTTGCAGACCCATCACATCTGCATTGATATCGTGCATGGATTCACCCAGGGCAATCAGCTCTTTTTGAGGTTTGGCAGTCTCTTTTTCTTTGCCGGGGTTTTGTACACCATCAAAGAGATTGCGAATATTATAGGTTGCAATCCGAAGCGAACCGGGTTGACGCCCAGGGGCTGCAGCAGGAGAAGCGGCATTGGCGCGCACCATCATGGGGCCAGCAACAGCCTGACGGGTCATTAAAGCAGAAGAAAGGGGCGCACTTTGACCACACGCCGTCAGCAAAAGCAAACCTGAACACAAAGCAGAAATAAATTTAGTCACAATACTTATCCTCTACGCGTTTTATATAATCAAGTTGTAGAGCAAATAGCCTGCAAATATTCTTAGGTTTTAGTTATTGTTAAGATAATTATTGGTTAAATCATATCATCGCAAAGAAAAACAGAGTTCTGAAAGGCCTGAATTTTCTCAGAATCAGCTGCGTGCTGAAGGCCCTATCCCAAAATTCGGCGAATTTCTTCTGCCACGTTCTCTTCACGTACCAAGGTCAGACGACCGGCTTCCACCACGGTTTCCCCCCCCACAAAAACCGCCTGTATCGCTTCAGCGGGCCAGGCTGAAAAAATCAATTGGTTTAATACGGCTGTTTCTACTTCTTCAGCATAGGCCGCAGGTAAAAGCGAAGGATGCTCTAAATTCACAGCCAGAAAGTCTGCTGCCATGCCCGGCTGAAGCTCTCCCACGGGCAAGCCCAAAACCTTACCACCATTGAGATGCAACATGCGGTACAAGCTGCGCGCTGCGGGAATACAGCCCATGGCCAAATTCTGGGTGCGCTGTAAATACTCAACCGTGCGTGCCTCGGCAAAGAGATCGGTCTGAATATTGGCATCGGTTCCCAAACCGACAGTGACGCGTCGGCGAACCCAGCCGGCAATATCTGCAATGCCATCGCCCAAAGCCATATTGGTAAGCGGGTTATAGGCAATCGAAGCATGTTTTGCTGCCACCCGATCCTTATCGGCTTCGTTCAGCCAAATCGCGTGAACCAAAACCGTACGCTCGTCTAAAACCCCCAACTGATCAAGCGCTCCGACAGGGGTTGTACCGTAGCGCTCCTGGGCCAATTGCAGATCGCTTTGTTGCTCAGCCAGATGAATATGCCAGGGCGTATCCAACTCTTCAGCCAGTGCTGCTGCCGCCTGAATCAAATCAGGCGAAGCGCCGTGTAAGGAATGGGGAGCAGGCAGAACAGAAACTCTTGCATGTTTCTGATACTGAAGTGCCAATTGACGGGTCTGCTCTATGGCCTGTTGCCAAGGCTCCTTGAAACGCTTCTGGCCTTCTTTTTCGCCCTGATCATACAGGGCTCTGACCAATGAAATTCTCAGCCCCAGATCGCGGGCAGCCTGAAGTACAGCCTGTACATTGCGTTGACGGCTGGAAGAGCCGTCGGGCAAATTGTTCAGATAAAAGAACTCGCCCACCGTGGTAATTCCCTGCTTGAGCATCTGGCTAAACACCAGCAAAGCCGAAGCATAGAGCGTATCTTCATCTTGCGCCAAGACCAAGGGATAAAGAAAGCGATCGACCCAATCCTGAAAATGACGAGGTTGCCCGGTGGTAGGTCGCAATAAAACCTGAAAGGCATGGCTGTGGGTATTCACGCAGCCGGGCAGAATCAGCGCTTGGGGAAAATTCAGTTCTTCTTCAAATTCAATCTGACGATGCAGAGCATCGGCCTCCGCTGACGTGCAAATCCGCTCAATCAAACCCCGCTCATTCACCAAGAGACAATGATCACTCAGCCAAGTGGTTCCGGTATCTATGTATTTACTGTTGATTCGTTTCATGGTACACCTTTGTTTGCATCCGAGTGCATTTCATTCTAACGCAGAACGAAGGAGACGCTTATGGCAAGCGATGAGATCCAGTATTTGTTTGGGCTTAAAATTAAAGACAAGGAAATCCAATTGGGCGGTGATCGCATTTTTGTTGAAACCCAAATGGAAAAATGGCTAAAAATTTTCGCGGGTGAACTGCCTGCCGATTTAATGCCTTCAGGACATACCCCTGCGGCCCCCTCAGCCCGTGCCGCCGATATGAACTCAGGCGCAGCAAATGCGCGTAAATTGCCAACCCTTGCCGAATTTCTCAAAACCAAAGAACCCAAAGAAATTTCTGACGCAATTCTTGTCGTGGGACTGTATATGGAGCGTTTTCAGCAAAAGAATTTGTTTACCCGCTGGGATCTGATGCAAACCCTGTTTAACCGCATGGGTAAAAGTGAAGAAGACGTACAACAAGCGCTTACCTTTTTGGTCAACCAACAATTCTTGAGCGAAACCCAGACCATGGGCAGCAGTGATCTGTCTTATTCCCTGACTTTTTCAGGTGAACAGGTTGTCAAAGAAGGTTTTCAGCGCTAAGCCTTCTCTCCGTTTCAATGGCTCTCCTCTTTGTACAGGAGGGAGAGCCATTTCGCAGCGCTAAAAACGAGTTCTGGTATACCTCTTGGGTTGATTTTGAGCCCTTGGCGACCAGCCAGCGATGCTATCCGCCCAGAACAAGAGACATGAACTGAATAGAAAACACTTTGATGGCCCCCTTCTCTGAACAGCCATAAAAAAACAGCCTCGAAAACGAGGCTGTTTTTTTAATGGGTGAATCAAGAATCAGCGAATCAGGCTCAAAGCCGTGTCGATATTCGACAGGGTAACGGTAATCACCTTTGAAATCGCTGAATACATTTTCTGAGCCAGCGACAGTTCGGGAACGGTTTGGGTCAGAGAAGCATTCGAAGCTTCAAGCGAATTGGGGACCACACGGCCGGCAGGGTTGCCACCCGCATCGTTATAATTGCCATTGACATCCAGCGTGCTGGTCGCAGGAAAAGTGGCTCCGGGGGCTATTTCAAAAATGGTGGAGCCATAGCGAGAGAATTGAAGTTCAAGCTGGGGATTGTTGACGATCTGCACCATCAGATGGTCCAAAAGAATCTGACCGTTGAAAACATCTTCGTCCCCTGTCGCCGCCCCGACCGTGACATTTAATTCGCCGGGAGTAGCATCGGCATCATCAATCAGGGTAACTGCATCGTTATCCGCACTCATGACATAAAGCCCCTGGCTATTGACCAATTTAGGCGGCTGCTCAGTATTGAAGTGAAACTCCCCATCGCGGGTATAGTATCTGGTACCTGACCCATTGGCCAAGCTGTTCAACACAAAGAAGGCAGGTGCCGAACTGGTTTGCTGAATTGCCAAGTGGGTAAAATCTGTAGAGGCGGTAATCGCACCCTGGTTGAAGTCAAGGGTCGTCTGCACAATTCCCAAACTCTGTTCAGCGATATGCACGCCCAAGCGGGGGGCAACAGTGGGTTTCCCAGTAGAAACAGCCCCACCCTCAAATTTGACACGGGTCGCCTTATAGCCTACGCGACCGGCACCAGCCATATTGGAGTTCAGGGTGGCAATCCATTCATCAATGGATCGCAGGGAGGCTACGGCTGCAAAGCTTAAATCACCAAGTCCCATGTGTGTCTTCTCCTCTTCATTTTCAAAACCTGTTCTGAATCAGGTATTCAGAATTTGGGTTCAATGTATATACTTTTCCACGTATTCTTATCAGAGATCTCCCTGAAGAACCTGTTGCAACTTAATAAAAATATAACATAAATAGCTTTTTATTTAACGAAACAAGTTTACACTTAACATAATATTAATAATAAGAACCCAGGATAGCCCCTATGTCACTGCTGCGAGCAGCCAGTTTAATCGCCATACTCTCTTTGGTTTCCAAGGGTGTCGGACTTTTACGCGATATGGTTTTTGCCTATTATTGCGGCCTGAGTGTCGTCACCGACGCCTACAATACTGCCTATTTGATTCCCGGCAGCTTTGCCCTGCTGATGCTGGGAGGCCTGAATGGCCCCTTCCATTCAGCCGTGGTCTCGACCCTGACCCGCCCTTGGCAGGATGAAGATCGGGAAACCTATGAAACGGTTTTGGATACGACCTTGGTCTTTACCTTTCTCTTGATGGGCACCATAGCCCTGCTACTCTATTTTGCGGCCCCTGGCATTATCGGGCTCTGGAAAACACTTTCACCAGAAACCGCACAACTTGCGACCTTACAATTGCAGATTATGGCCCCCATGTTTCTGCTTTCAGGTCTGATTGGCATTTCTTATGGCGTCTTAAATATCCGCCAATCCTTTTTTACGCCCAGCCTCAGCCCGATCATGGCCAGTCTGACGATCATTCTGGCGCTGATCTTTTTTTCAAGCCCCAATGGCTTGAGCCTCTCACGGGCCTTGGCCTGGGGCACCTTGATTGGTGCAGTCTGCCAATTGCTGCTGCAAATGATTCCTTTGCTGCGCAGTTTTCGCCCCCGAGGCCTGCGTCTGAACTTTCGCCATCCCCTCTTTCACGCCTTGCTGCGTCTGCTCTTTCCTGCCGTGCTCAGTTCGACAGTGGGGCAGGTCAATCTCTTTGTGATTTATTTCTTTGCAGGTGCGGCAGATAAGGGCATTAGCGCCTTTCAATTGGGCAACCGCCTCTTGCAGTTGCCCCTGGGTATTCTCTTAACGGCCCTGCTGGTTCCCCTTTTGCCCGTGCTCAGCTCAGCAGCTCAGGAAAACGATCATTTTGAAAGTCTCAAAACCCGTCTGAACCAGGGCTTGCGTCCGGTTATTCTGATCACCCTTCCCGTCACTTTGATGCTGATCTTCTGGGGGCCTTTTTTAATTGCCTTTCTGTTTGAAAAAGGGCGCTTTACCGCTGAAGACACAGCACTCACCCACCAGGTATTGCTGTTTCTCTCTTTGAGTATTTGTTTTTATGCCGTACGCGATCTTTTAATTCGGGTTTTTTACGCCCTGCAAGATTCCCGCGTGCCCTTTCTCACGACCTTTGTCTCCATTCTGGGCATGTTTGTTTTCAGCGCTCTCTTCGCGCCAGGCATGGGGGTAGCAGGGGTTTCGCTGGCAGCTTCGCTTTCAACGGGCTTGAATTTTATCGTGCTCTCATTTTTGCTTAAAAGACGAATTGGCAGCTGGTTTGAAAGCGCAAGCTGGAAACATCTGGGCCGGGTGCTTTTGGGATGTATCCCCTTGATTCTCGGTGGTTGGGCCTGTCTCACGGGTTTGCCCAGCTTGCCCAAACTCTGGCAGACCGTGGGCACGTTTTTAGCGCTGAGCCTGCTCAGTGGAGCCTATCTGGGTATTTTGATCCTCTTGCGGGACCCCGAAGTGGGACATGTTTTGGGTATGATCACCCGCCGTTTCAGACGCCGTCCGACAGACTCTGTCTGAGCGCGGCCTGATACTGTTCGCGACTCAAAGGCTGGGTACGCTGAGCCGCAAAGGTACGCAGATATTGAGAAGCCACTTCAAAGCCCGAGGCCAGGAGCGTTCTTTGGTGCCCCAAAGTCAGATAGGCGGCCTCATGCTCAGCACAGGCCCGCCAAAGCCAATCCCCCGTGCTTAAATCCCAAAGTATCAGCGTGCCATCTTTGCTGACAGAGCAGGCCCGATCCCGCTCGGGTAACCAAAGCAAATCCGTGACATAATCCGTATGACCCATCAAGGTTTTGAGACAGTTTCCCTCCCGGTCCCAAAGCCGCAGGCTGCGATCCCAACTGCCCGAAAGCAAATACTGCCCATCAGGACTGAGCGCCAAACAGGTAACATCGAGACGGTGTCCTTCAAAAACCTTGAGCGTTTCACCCGTTCGCAAATCCCAAAGCCGCAGGGTTTTATCCCAACTGCTTGAAAAAGCTTCGGCCTTGCCCGGCACAAAACGCAAGGCCGTAATGCCACTTTCATGGCCCAGCAATGTTTTCAGACCTTGTCCCGTTTCCAAATCTAAGAGCGAAAGCTGACCTTTACTACACCCTGCCAAGGCCAGTTTGCCATTGGCAGAACAGGCCAAGGCCTGTATCCAGTGGGAGAAGCCCTTGTTTTGCCACAGAATCTGACCTGATTCAAGTGATTGGCAGACCAGGCGCTTGTCTGCGCTTCCGCTCAGCAGGTGGTGAGAGTGGGGACAAAAACTCAAGGCAGTCAGGCGATCACTGTGTACTTCTTTCAGAATCTGAGGGCTGGCCTGCAAATCCCGCCACAGAAAAAGTTGGTGCTCAGCATCTCCAGCAGCCAGCACCCCCTGCGGACTGCTGGCCAGACTTAAAACAGGGGCAAGCGGCCCTTTGAGCCAGCGCTTTAAACGACCTGTCGCAAGTTCCCAGCAACGCAGGCCTGCACTCTGCCCCCCGACAAAGACCTCTCGCCCATCTGGGCTTAAGGCCAGACAAAGCAAGCCCTGGGCCTGGGGCGGGTTTAAAATCAAGGGGGGCAAAGCACTGGCGGAATCAATCGAAGCAAGCGGTTCAGCTCGCTGTTTCAGCGGTTTTTCCAAGGGCTTGTTCAGAACCCGGGGCGCCTGGCTTTGCATCAGCCACTCGGCAATACTTTGGGGTCTTTGGGCAGGCAATAAACCCAGACCAGATTCCAGAATATGCTCCCAAGGCGCAGGCAAAGGGCTCAGATCGAGAGACTGGCCTTTGAGCCTTTCCAACGCTGTCACGGGCATTTGCCCACTGATCACGACATAAAAAACCATCGCCAATTGAAAGATATCTGTCCAGGGGCCGGTTGGAAAATCCAAGGAAATCAGTTCCACAGGTGCGTAAGCTGGGGTAAAAACCTGAGGCACAGCATTCGCCAGCCCCTGCAAAGACGAACCAAAATCCAAAAGCAGCGCATCACCGCTGCCCCGAATCCAGATATTATCGGGCTTGATGTCTAAATGCAAAATCTCCTGCGCATGCAGCGCTTTCAAGGCTGCCAATAACTGCTTAAAAATTCCCCCAGCCTGTGCAGGCGGCAATCGCCCCTCCGGGGCATTTAAAAGCAGTTGCTCAAGGGTTTGCCCCTGAAGATATTCCATCACCAGATAGGCCGTGCTGTTTTCTTCAAACAAGTCCTGACAGCGAATCACGCCGGGCTCTCGCAGACGATAGAGCATGCGCCCTTCAGCCAAAAAACGCTGAAGACTGTTTTCAAAAACCTCACGCCAAAAATCAAAGACCCGAACCCGCCCCCCGGCTTCACGTTCCACACAGCGCTGGGGAAAAAACTCTTTGATCGCCACCGCCTCATTCAGCAAGCAATGAACCGCCCGGTAGGTAATGCCAAAACCGCCTTTACCCAAAACCTCACACAACCGGTATTTGCCGCCATGCAACTCTGATCCGGCAGGCAGACTGTCACGAAAATAGGTGGTGGTATCCAGGGCGCATTGTGGGCAAGATGAGGGAATCGCCTCTGGCCAAGCGAGATGACAGACCGGGCAGCGCGTTGCTTGCACAGGAACTCCTTAGAAAAGCTGAATCAGCAGAAAAACAGACCGACAAAAGGTTTGAGCCCATTTTAACGAAAATAAAGCGAAAGATCCAGCCAGCTACTTTTATTTTGAAAGCCAGCAAAAGACTGAGGAGAAAAGGAATTTTTCGGCAAACAGGATTTGCTGGTATAATGGCTAAACATCTCAAGACAAAAGCACAAAGGTACGCGTATGAAACGTTGGCAACGACTCGGAAAGACTCTCTCCGCCCTGGCTTTGGCCTTTGCAATGGGCTTTAGTCCCACCCTCTCGCAGCCAGCCCAGGCTCAACAATCTCCGACCACCACCCCCAATCTGGTGATCCCTCTGGGCCAGGTGATTACTTTTCAAATTCCCGATGGAATCAGTACTTTCGTCTTGGGTGACAGCAATATTGCCCGTGTGGTTGTGCCCCCCGGTCAAGATAAATACGCAGTGGTCACGGCCATGAAGCCCGGCGTCACCAATATGCTGATTTGGACCCAACGCAGCGAAAAACCGATCAACTATGTGATTGAAGTTTCGCCCAACTCCCGCAGCGAACAAATCGCCGTACGGGTCAAGGTCTTGGAAGTAGAAACCAGTTCCGATGGCAAATTGGGAATTGACTGGTCAGATTTTGTCACCTTTCAGGAAGCCGTTCCCAGTGCGCCCTTCCGTTTTGGCATGCCCCTGCGCACCACCACCCTGAACGCCAAAATAGATACCCTGATCAATGATCGCAAAGCCCGTTTATTGGCAGAACCCACCCTGGTGCTGCTCAATGGCAAAGAGGCCAACTTCCTTTCGGGGGGTGAGCTGCCTTTGATTGTCACGGACCGTGACCGCATCAATGTTCAATGGCGTGAATACGGGATTCATCTGAATCTCAAAGCTCAAATTGAAGGTTCAAACATCATTCAAATGGAAATGAACCCCGAAGTGTCTGATGTGGACAAGGTCAACAGCGTAACCATTGCCAATCAGCTTCAGGGCGGCTCTTTCGTGGTTCCCGCCTTTAAAACCCGTCGGGCCAAAACCACCCTGCGCGTCCCCGATAATCAGACCATTGTGATCGCAGGTCTGCTCAAAAATGACAAACAGGAAGTCAATCAAAAATTTCCGCTTTTGGGAGATATTCCCTTCTTGGGTTATCTTTTCAAGACCGTCGATTTTGTGGAACGTCGCAGTGAACTGGTCTTTATTGTCACTCCCGTGATTCTGCGTGACCCCAAACTCGTACCCGAAGCCAATTATGGCAAGGATGCGGATGTTGAGAAGCAACAGAATCCTTAAACTGCCGTGAAAGCACTTTTGCTTCTGACCCTGATTGCGGCTCTCTTTTGCCTTTTGCTGTTTCAAACCAGCCGCTCCATTTTTGTGCGCTCTGCCGGGCTTTTCATTATCCTGGCCTGCGCCTTTGTCTGGGAACTGCAGATCAGGGCAATTCCACATTATGGCCTCTTGGTTCTGATTTCCATTCTGATGGCCTTGGGTTTTGCCTCTGACTATTATTCAGCCAGTCTGCGCACCTGGTATTTCAGAGTTTCAGAAGCCGCCCTCTGGGGGGTGGTGATTGGCAGTTTTGCTGGCGGATTTATTCTCTGGATGCTTCTCGGTTCAATTGGTGGCCTGATTACAGGCTCTTTGCTCGGGGCCGTGATTGGTGAATTCAAAGCCCGTGGCGTTCTTTCTTTTAAACAAGGTCTCAAAACAGCATTGGGAGCCTGTGCTGGGGTTTTTGGCATGTCTGCCAAACTGATGTTTGGCCTGGAAATGGTTTTCTGGATAATGGCCTCTACCCCCGGGCATTAGACCCGGCCCTTCCTTTGCTGAAAGCCCTCGCTTAAAACTCCTGCTTGAGCAAAAGCCCCAGAAAAAAGGGCACCCCCAAAAGTGCTGTAAAAATACCCACTGGAATTTCCTGGGATGCCAACAAATTACGCGCCAGACCATCTGCCAGCACCAACAAAGCGGCCCCCAGAAACAGGGTGGGAATAAAAATTTGGCGAAAATTAGACGTTCTGCAGACAAACCTGCCAATATGCGGAACAATCAAACCAACAAACCCAATCACCCCGCTGACTGAAACCACCGCCGCAGAGAGCAGCGTGGCCGCCAGAATCACGCGATTTTTGAGTTGATCCACTTCGATCCCCAGATAGGCGGCAGACTCTTCCCCCACCTGAAGCGCATTCAACGCTTTCAGCTCACGCAATAAAAGCAGGATTCCCACCCCCAGGAAAGGCAAAAGAGCAAGACAATCTTCCCAGGTGCGCCCGGCAAAGCTTCCCATGATCCAATAGACCACAGCTTCCATGCCCTGTCCTTTGAGCACCAGCACCAGCGAGAGAATGGAAGAACTCAAGGCACTGATCGCCACCCCCGCCAGAAGCAGGCGCTCAATCACCACCCGGCCCCGCACCTGGCCCAGACGATAGACCAAAACCATGATTCCCAAAGCCCCGGCAAAAGCCGCAAGAGGAACTGTACTCAAGCCCCAGAATTGAAACTGCCAATTGAGAATCAAAGCCAGTCCCGCGCCCAAAGCGGCCCCGCCTGAAACCCCAATCACGAAGGGATCGACCAGGGGATTGCGAAACAAGCCTTGAAGTGCCAGACCCGCCCCAGCCAAACCCGCTCCTGCCAGACAGGCCAGACAGATACGGGGCAAACGCAGTTCAAGCAGAATATAGCGATCGGTTTCTGAGAGCAGCCGGGGGGAACTGAGCAAGGCCCAGACCTCAGACCAACGGGGCAGATCATGGTTCCAGCCCCAAACCAAGAGGCAAACGGCCAAAAGCCCCAAAAGCCCAAGGGCCAATTGTTTGAGCAGATTCATTAAGCGCGACGGATTTGCAAACGGCGGCGGGCCATGGGCGCAGAGTTGGCTGGCGGATTCTTTTTCGCCTTTTGCTCCAGCCTTTTCACCCGATAAATGCGTTTATTCCATTCAAAAATAATCAGCGCCAAAAGGCTGAGAACCGTAATCTGCCAGGGCAATTGGGGCAGGGTATAACTTGCAAGAAATTGCACGGGCACCATCTGAAAATAGACAGAGGCATAAATCCCGCCCATGACCTGAATCATGACCAAGGTCAGAACCGCAGCCAGTAAATAGGGGCCAGGCAAAGGCTGACGGCGGGGATGGCGGCGCAGCAGGAGCGCACAGAACCAGGCCGAGGGCAAAAGACTGATCAGATAACCCGTGGTGGGTTGGGATAAATAGGCGATTCCTCCCCCCTGGTAATAAATCGGCAGCCCTGTCAGACCCAAGAGGAGATAAACCAAGAGTGTAAACGTCGCCAAAGGGGTACTGAGAATCAAAACACAGGCCATGACCACCATCAATTGCAGATTGGAGGTATAGCTGCCCACATAGAGCCAGGAGGTATTGAACCAGGGTTCGGCATCAGGCAATTGGGGCGGAACCAGTGAGAAATAAGGCATGCGCAAATGCACAAAGGTGGCCATGATCAGCAGGGTGATAAACAAAGCCACCCCGAGAAAGCGAACCAAAACACGCAGCATGGGGGTTTTCTCCTGGGTTTTAAAACAGGCAGAGTTCAAGAAAACTCAGCCGGAATTTAGCTTATTTTAGCATACTCAGGCCCCGTCAAATCGGTGATCGGAGTCCGTAATTTATCAGCAACCATACGGATAACAACCTGAATGGGAAAATTCAAGCTCTTCATAGGCTCCCATGCTGAAACCAGGGCCCGTCGGACGCTGACGCTGCAGAATATCGTAGATCGTGGCATAGACCGAACTGCCCGCATCCGCGATTTCACCTTCTATAGGGGGGGCCAGACCATCATCAGGGGTCATCCAGACCCCATCTGGCCCCATGGGCAGAATACTGCTGAGAAAAGGCGTATTGCTCAGGGTCAGATTGCCACCTTGATCTTGAAGTGCCCCCCCTGTCGAGCTGGAGGTCAGCACATTGCCAATCCCATCTTCCAGGGCATTGTAAGCAAGACGAAGCGTGCCCATAAAGGCATAGATATCATAGCCCGCATTGCCCCAGAAAACGCTGTTGCGCACATCTATACTGGAAGTAGAACCTGACATGCTGATTGCACTTCCAGAAGTGGAGTAATTGGTTGAATTGCCGAAAAATGTGGCCTGTGTCAGAATCGGCTGGGCTCCCCCAATGGAAAGTCCCCCGCCCCCAGCCATGCCAAAATTATTTGCAAAAACAATATTTTTGAGTTGCGGAACAGAAGCTGAATAGGTTTCAATATTCAACCCTCCGCCATAGGCCGCAACATTGTTTGCATTTTCAGAACGGTTATAAAAGAAGACAATATTTTCAAGCAGCGGAGAACCCGAATGGCTAATTTCCATCCCTGCGCCACTGCGATAAGCATAGTTCTCTTGAATCACCAGATTGCGAAGGGTAGGGGAGGCGTTATCACACAGAATTCCAGCGCCCCGTGAATTTAAATTGCTGATATTGTCAATATCAGCCTGACCTCCCCGTACCGTGAACCCATCTAAAACAGTGCCTTGAGAAACACCCACAGCCTTGACCACATGGTAACTGTTGTCCTGGCGGTAAGTAACCCCAAGAAAGATCGGGGGACCGTCTGAATAAAACGCATCGTCTTCATTCAGATCACCACTCAAAACCGTGGTATTTTCTGAAAAATTGCGCTCCATCTGGTCTTTTTCCAGACCTGTAAATCCCCCATAAAGGGCTAGGTTGTCTTTCAAAACAAAGGCACGGCTCCGATCCCCTCCTGGCGCATCAGGAAAATAAACGCCGCCACGCACCCAGACTTCATCGCCCCCCTGGGCCGTATTCAAAGCCTGCTGTAGATCAGAAACAGCGCTGTCCCAGGAAAGCCCTGTACCATTGCTTTCAGCACCTGCATCGACAAAAATGACCCGATTGTCAACAGTGAGGGGGCCAGGTGCAATGAGACGCTCTCCCTCACCTACCCGCAGTTCAATCAAACCCGTTTTCGCCCCACCAGGAATCCTTACCTGAAGTTCCGAATCACTGAGCACCTCATAATTGGCCTGAATGCCCACTTCACTTTCTCCAGGAAAAATCACACGGTAAACGGCGTTAAAATCCGTTCCCCTCAAGGTGAGTAGATCCCCAATCCGTCCTCGAGACGCCGAAATAGAAGACACCCCATAGCGGTAAAGACTGATCGGCTCAGAAACAGAACTTCCCACTTCTACACGCAACTCCTGCTCGCCAATGGCCCCCCAGGGCAGCTTGATTTCCAGTTCAGTGCTGGATGCATTGAGAATTTCAGCTTCCTGTTCCCCAATCAAAACTTTGTTACCGGCCAGGGTGGCATGAAAATTCTGCCCATAAATCCGAAGGGTCTCCCCTCCCGCCAGCTGAGATTTTGAGAGTTCCTCTACCACAGGCTGCACAGGTACTAAAACAATCTGACCCAAAGCCAAATCTTCAGCACCTGTCGCCACCACCTGACGGGCATCAATGGCAGCGTACTCAGCCCCCCCTTCGACCCAAAACTCCAGGTGCCAACTGCCTGGGCGCAAACCTTCAAGATTAAAACTGCCATTGGCGGTCACTTCTAAAAGCGGATGACTGAAATCTGAGGTTTGAATCTTGAGATGGTCGCCTGTCGCAAGGCCCTGCACGGTACCTGTGAGATGCGCCAGGGGCAGGGTATAGTTTTTCTGCGTATCCAAAAGCGCCGGATTGCCTCCCGCTGCCCGCAAATCCGCAGCCAAAAGGGCGGCATTCAAACCGAGCGGATGCTGGCGGGTATACACATATTGGGGACGCGTGCCCTCAAGGCCCGTTAATTGGTCAAGAAAATTCTGCAAAGCCACCAAATCAACTGACTTTGCCAAATCAGGATCCGAAAGCAAAAGCAAATTCATGACCTGGGCTGCAGGCGTGGTGCGAAAAGTCACCTCCTGGCTGACCGCCTCACTTCCGGGCCCCACCGCAAAAACAGCCTGAATCGTCGTTCCGGGAATGGGCTGTTTGTCAGAATTAAAGGCACTGATGGTTGCAAAACGCAAAGTACCCGCAGGCACATTTTCGAATAAAACGGTCAGTGGCTCACCTGTATTTTCAATCAGGTAGTCTTGCTCAGGGTGTTCAGGATCGCGCAAGGCATTCTGAGGGTAAATCAGCTCGGCCATCGGGGGAGCCTGAAGGCTCACGCGCAGATAGGCAAAGGTCTCAAAACCAGAGGGCTGATACACAGGCCCACCATCCAGTGTGGCCGCCTGGGTACGAAAAGATTGAAACAAAAGTCTTGGAACCTGCAGACGCATGGCAATTTTTGCCTTTTGAGCCCCCTGGTTCTGAATTTCGAGCACCCCTCCCAAAACAGGCGCCACCCGAGACCGGCTTGAATTTTGAGAAGACAGCGCAGAAGAAGGGTTTGCCCCCGGCAAAGGCTTTACAGCCACAGGCGCCAGACCCGACTGACAGGCCACAAGCAATAAACTTAAACTTAGAGCAAACAAACGTAACTTCATTTTAATGATAGCCTCCATCAAGCTGAATCGCCCCCAAAAGAATTCCCACTGAGGCCGTAAATTCACCTCCCACCGTGGTCACACGTATCTGGCCCTGCCTTGCAAGCGAAGGCACTTCCACCTGAATTTCACGGTCAGTCAAAGACACCACTGCAGCTTCATAGCCGCCGTCAAAAATCACCCGCACCGGGGCAAAGAAATTTTGCCCCCGTATCACCAAGCGGCTGCCAATTGTCACCTGGGTGGGACTGAGCGATTCAAAAACAGGTGCGGGCCAAGGCGTGGCCGTCGGAGAGGGTTCTGTGGCAGAACCGCCACCCGTGGTGCGAGAACCCGTGGCCAGGGTTTGCACATCCAAAGGAACACTGCCACTTTCTCCTGCCGGATTACGGGCCCGCAACAGAAAATGGTAAGCCGTCTGTGGAGATAAACCATTCAAGGTAAAGGACGTAAAGGTATGACTGTCGGTCAAGACTTGTCCATTCAAGCTCAGGCTGTAGGCGCTCGCGCCACTGACAGCCTCCCAGGCCAGACGCAGATAGGTATCCCCTGCTTCTTCAAGACGAAAACCGGCTGGACTGGCAGGAACGGTGAGAACAGAGGGAGAAGCACTCACAAGAGGTGAGGGCGTGGCCTGAACCGCCGAGGGCTGAGCAGAAGGCGCAGCCCCAGAAGCCTGAGGAGAAGCCGGCGAAACGGGGCTGGGACCACTGCCATTGCCCTGCGCGGGGCCTGTATTCTGGCCACTGTTCTTGCGACGATCCAGCTCAGCCTGAATGCGGGCTTTCAGATCAGCACTTAAAACAGGACTGTTCAATAATTGCTGAAGCAAAGGGGTTCCCATCAATCTCAGAATATGAAGCTGAGAGGCTTCAGGCTGAGCATTCAGCCAGCGCTCAAGAAAGGGCTGCCAGCTTTCCAAAAGAGGGGCACTGCGAAAGAGCAAAGTGGGCGCTTCCTGCTCTGTCAGCGCCTGGGTCACCCATTCGCCCCATTCAGAGAAGCCCTGGGGCCGACTGCGCAAACGCAGTGTAGCCGATTCAGCGGGAAAATCCGGCACAGAGAGTTGACTTTGCCCCAAAGGCAATTGCAGCGAGAGCAACCAGGGCTCGTTCGAGCGAATGCCTTCCCCACTGACTTCAAGCTCCAATTCAAGGGGAACAGGCCAAGAGGCCTCTAAATTGAGTCGGAATTCACGCAGAATATTGGTCAATTCCATTTCTGCACGGGTGAGCTGAGAGGGCAAGATCTCGACCTGGGTGCGGGAGCGGCTCAGGGCTTTTTGTTGGTTATAGGCCAAAACGGTGACCTCTTTGGGGCCCACTGGCAAGCTCAGGCGATAACTTTGTTCAGGTGCGCTGCTGAGTTCCAGCTCCTTGACAAGGGGCTGGCTTAAACCGCTGCCACGAATCAGGACTCTGAAATAACGGGCTTCTGCAGGAATAGCCGCAATGCGTAGGTTTTGCGCCGGTATTTGCCAGTGAAAGAGCAACTGCCCCTGCATAGGAGGGCTCAAAACCATGGGCTGGCAACTGTTGAGCCCCAAACTCAATGTAAAAATCAGACTCCATAATCGAGCATGCATAATACAGCCCCCTTTCCCCCCTGTTTTCAGTTTAATTCGGGGAGAAAAGATTTAGATTGAGCAAGGTCAGGGGAATGACTTGATCCTCGTCAAAGATTCTGAGGGATGATCCTGAAAAATTTGCCCACCTGCGTCCAGGTTTGAGAAACCCACTGCGAAGAGAACTCGGGCGAGCCAGGGGAAATATGCTAAACTACATGGAAAAATTCACCCATCAAGACCGCAAGAGGGACTCGCATGCATTTGGCAAAACCGTGGATCCGTTGGAGTATGGCAGCTTTACTGGCCAGTCTGGCCCTTTCTCCTTTAAGCGCATGCCGTCCTCCCGTGGGCAATAAAACGGTTTACCGCAGCGCCTTTGAAGGCGATGTGCCTTCACTGGATCCGATTCAGATCGGCGATACCCAATCCCATGATGTGGGCCACAATATCTACAATGGCCTGGTTTGCTACCGCCCCCGAATGACAGGCCCCAACCAAAAGCTCTCTGATTTAGTGCCCGATCTGGCGGAGTCCTGGACAGTTTCACCCGATGGCAAGACCTATACCTTTAAACTGCGCCAAGGCGTCAAATTCCACAATGGAGATGACTTCAGCGCTGAAGACGTCAAATTTTCAATCGAGCGTCTGGCAGACCCCCGCAATGCCTCCAAAGGGCTCTGGACCCTCGACGCACTTTCACTCGAAGGACTGGATGCCTACCAAAAAGCCTGTCAGGCCGGTCAAGACGTGCATCTCGACAGTGTCAAAGTCTTGGATAAATACACAATCTCTCTCACTCTGAAAGATGTAATTCCTTTTGCCATGCACGTTTTGGCCATGTCCTACTACTATATCGTGCCACGCAACGAAGTCAAAAAATGGGGCGATCAGTTTTCTTTCCATGCCACGGGTACCGGCCCCTTTATTCTCAAGGAATGGAAATCCAATCAAAAACTGGTGCTTGAAAAAAATCCCCACTATTTTGAGCCAGGCATTCCCAAGCTCGATGAGCTGCGCTACTATATCGTGCCCGATGAAAATATCCGCCTGCTCTGGTTTGAAAATGGCGAACTGGATCACCTGGAGCCCCCGATCCCCGCAGCCAGCTTCGACCGGATTTTATCCGACCCCAAATGGAATAAATTTGGCAACAAAGCCCTGCGTAAAATTGAAAGTCTGAATGATCCGGCCCAATCCAATGTGATCAAAGACAAGGAATGGACGATTCAATATCTGGGCATGGACACCCAATCTGAACCCTTTAAGGATCGGCGCGTGCGCCAGGCTTTTAACTATGCCGTGAATAAGCGCAAGATCATTGATGTGGTTCGCAACGGACGCGGTATTCCCGCCCGTGGGGTTTTGCCCCATGGCTTTCCGGCCTTTAAAGCCGATCGCTCAATCCCCTATCCCTATGATCTGCAAAAAGCCAAGGCCCTGATGGCCCAAGCGGGTTGGACCGACAGCAATGGCGATGGGATTTTGGATAAAAATGGCAAACCCCTGAAAATGGCTTTCTGGCACAATCAAAGTGCAATCTACGCCATGCTGGGTGCAGCCGTTCAAGCCGATCTTCGCGATCTCGGCATCGATATCGAAGTGAAATCTATGGAATGGGCTTCGTATATTGAAAAGATCAAACGCAATGAAGCGACTTTCTTCCGCTTTGGCTGGGCCGCAGATTATCCCGACCCCGACAATTATCTCTGGACCCTCTTCAACAGCCGCAATATTGGGCAGGACAATGTCACCCGCTACAATAACCCCACCTTTGATACCCTGGTTAACAAAGCCCGCACCACCGTCAATTGGCAAGAGCGAGAAAAACTCTACCAGGATGCTGAAAGTATGATTATTGAAGACGCTCCCTGGGTCTTTTTATACACCAATGTCGAATACAAACTCGTGCAACCCTATGTCAGAGGCCAGCAAATGCACCCCCTGATTCGCAACGAGATGAGTTTCGTAGAAATACTGCCCCACTGATGACCACCGAAGATCGTCTGATTCAATGGTATCCGGGCCATATCGCCAAGGCCCAGCGCCAGCTCAAAGAAAAATTGGGCATGGTCGATTGTGTGGTGGAACTGGTAGACGCCCGTCTGCCTATCAGCAGCCATTTTCCCTTCGTTGACGAATTGCTGGGCAGCAAAAACCGGATCATCGCCATCAATAAATCGGATTTGGCCCCGGCAGAAAGTCTTGCAAAAGCCTTGGAATACTGGCAAGAAAAGGGCTTTCCGGCGGTCGCATTGAATATTCCCGAACGCCAGGGCGTACAGGAACTGCGCAAAGAACTTCAGCGTTTTCATGAAGCCCTGTCTGCCCGTATGAAACAACGGGGCCGCCTGCCCCGCAAGCTGCGCACCCTGATCATGGGGCTGCCCAATGTGGGCAAATCAACCCTGATCAATGCCCTGATCAACAAGCGCTCAATGAAAGTCGGCGACAAGCCGGGTGTCACCAAGAGTTTGCAATGGGTCAGTATTGCCAAGGATCTCGAACTGCTCGACAGCCCCGGTGTGATTCCGCCCAAACTGGAAGATCAGCATGTCGCGCTCAAACTGGCTTTGATTGGCTCTGTCAGCCAGCATTCAGCCCCGCCGATCCAATTGGCAGAACTGGGTTTGAAACTGCTGCATGAGGAGTTTCCAGGCTATCTGCAAAAAGCCTTTGGTCAAGACCCGATTTACTTACCCGATGTGGGGCGCATGCGTAATTTTCTGCAAAAGGGCGGAGAAATTGATCTGGATCGCACAGCCATTTCGTTTCTCAGCGATCTGCGCAGCGGCAAATTGCCGCTGCTCTGCCTCGAAAACTTTTAGCGATTTGCTTCAGCGCCCAGTTGCGCCTAAAATGAAGCTAATATCAAAAGCAGAGGGGCAACAGCATGGAACTGATCTATGGCTTATTGCATAAAATCCCGTTTTTTCAGAATCTTCCCTATGAAACCTTAAAGTCCTTGGTAGATACAGGTTCTATTCAAGAAATAGAGCCGGATCAAACCCTTTTTCATGAGGGCGACGCAGGAGATGCCCTCTATCTGATTCTCTCCGGCGAAGTCGCCATTCTCGCGAAAAATGATCAGGGAGAAGACATTCCCTTGGCAAGCCTTGAAGGGGGTTCCTTTTTTGGCGAACTGGCCCTGGCCGAAGGGGGTGTCAGAACTGCCACCGCAATCACACAAAGCCCCTGCCAGCTTTTCAAGCTGAAACGGGAAGCCTTTTTCGCCCAAATGGCAGCTTCTCCCAAATTGCTCTCGCAGGTGATTTCAGCGATCAGCGAAAAGGTGCGCAGCGCCAACCAGCACCTGTTTCAGGAACAATTGCAGAAACAGGCCCTGCAACTTGAAATCGGGCGTGTGCAACGCCAAACCGTTACCCGCATGGTACACGGACTTTCTCAAGAACTGAATGCCCCCCTGCAGAGCGCCAATGCCCAATTGGATCAGCTGCTAAACGGGCTCAGCCCCGAAAAACAAGCCCAAGGAGAAGAACTGCGCTTTCAACTCAACCGGGCCCAATTGCTGGTACAATCCCTGCAAGCTGTCGCCCCCGGTGAAATCTTCGCCCGCCGCGAAGATCTGCTCTGGCCCCATTTTTTCGCGCAGTTTCAAGAACTTTACCGCGCCAGCAGTTTTCGCAAGCTGCCGCTGGAACTGCATCTTTCCCCTGAAGCCTCACCGGAACTCTGGCAGGGCTACCCCTCGCAGATGAGCGAAGTCTTGATGCATTTGATCAGCAATTGCGAAGCACATGCCTATCCACTGTCTGATGATCCTGTTGGCCTGAGCCTGGATCTTGATGGGGAGCATTTTATTCTGCGCGTACAGGATACGGGCTTGGGCATTGCGCCCCAGATCCTGCCCCAGATTCGCACTCCCTTTTTCTCAACCCGCAAGGCGGAAGGCTACAGTGGTTTGGGGCTGGCCGTGGTCGACAATCTGGTCTCTTCAGTCTTGGGCGGCGAAATGACGATTGACTCCGAAGCTGGCACAGGCACCACCGTGACTTTGCGTTTTCCCCGCCAGGCCCCGCAGCAGAGTTAAAAAGCTATTGAAGTCGTTCAGAGGAAATCAATGCCCCAGCGAACGGCCTGCAGCCGAACCCAAAGCATAGGCCGGTCTTTTATCTCCCACCACATAAACCGTGCTGTGGGCCATGACATGGAGCGTGTCGCTGACAGTTTCCACGACCGTATCAGCTGCGTGTTCTAAAATATCGCCACTGACCAGTAAACTGGTCTGCCCCACCTGTTTCCAGGAAGCCAGTGTATTGCCTGAGCCCGGAAAGAATTCCGCGCTGGGAACAGCGACGATGCTGGGCAAGAGTTCTGGGGAATGTAAAACCACATCGGCCAGTCCCGCTTCGGTATAAGCCTGGGGATGGGAGCTAAAGGCAAATTTACGCAATTCAGTCTCGGTGAGTTTTCCGAGGGTACCAGCCTGATAACGCGCAACCAGGTAATCGGTAATCGCTTTCTGCAAGAGCAGGCCTGTTTTCTCAACCCAGCGACGGGTGGTGGGCTCGGCCATCAGGGTCTGGTTGTTCATAAACTTCTGATTGTAATGTTTGCCATAGCCCAGAGGGTAGCCCTTTTCGCCAAAGGGGCCAAGGTATTGTTCAATTGCCTCATAATAACTATACGTGTGTGCGGCCTGAGCCCCCCCGACCTGCTCGGCTTCGAGCCAGGCACGCAAAGCCTTCGCGCCTTCCGCCGTGGGGGGCGCATTTTTATCTGGAGGGGAGAGTACTGGCTTTGGAGAAGTGAGCTGGGGCTGGGAGAAGAGGGGTTGAGAGAGAATCGGAACCAGATTTTTGCGGGAAGTCTTTGCTGTAGGGGAAAGGGTCAGCCTAGAGGTCAGTTGCAGTTCGGGAGAGCTTGATCTTTGTCTTACTTGGGAAGAGCACATGGCCTGGGCTGGAAGAACGGCCAGCTGAGACAGGGGTTGATATCTGTTTTCGGCGTAAAGTCTCTGGATCGAAGCCATATATGAAAACCTTATTTACTATGGTTTATATAAAAATTATACTATACTTAACCTAAATTTAAAATCTTAAATTAAAATTTAATATTTTGAGATCTCTTTTAAGAGAGAATTCCTGGGGTTGGCTGAGGAGATTTGTAAACCTAGAAAGATGAACTGTGCATTTTTGAAACGTAGCGACACACCCTTTGTTGCAGAAGATTTCTCAGTTGCCCGGCTCAGGCGCGTGGTCAAAGTGCAGACAATGCTCGTTTCCACACGATTGGCGTGAAGGCTGTGAGTCTGCGCAAGGGTCGTGGGTATCATTTCGATAACCACAATAATCATAACGCACGAGGTAGATAGTGGCCTGCAATCTGGTCGTAATCTTTGGCCCGCCCGCTGTGGGCAAAATGAGCGTAGGCCATGCCCTGGCAGAGCGCACGGGTTATAAGCTCTTTCACAACCACATGAGCATTGAGCTGGCTTTGCAGTTCTTTGACTACGGCACTCCGGCCTTCAGGCGCTTGGTTGAGCATTTTCGCCAAGAAATCTTTGCCGAAGCCATCGCCGCTCCCCTGCCCGGCCTGATTTTCACCTGGGTTTGGGCCTTTGACCAGCCCCAGGACAGGGAATATCTTTTTCAACTCACCTCCGCCTTTGCTCAGGCCGGTGGACAACGCTATCTGGTGGAACTGGAAGCCGATCCAAAACTTTTATTTGAGCGCAACCGGGGAGAATTTCGTCTGCAGCACAAACCCAGCAAGCGCAATCTCGACCATTCTGAAGCCCATCTGAAAGAGGTGCTGGCCCAACACCGCCTCAACAGCGGGCCTGAAGAAGCCGATCTGTTTTCGGATCCCTATCTGAGAATCAACAATTCAGCCCTGTCGCCAGATCAAGTGGCAGAGAAAATTCAGGCCCATTTTCAACTGAGGTGATAAACACCGAAAAAGAAGCGAACTAAACCCGCAGCTCAGGTTCTGCCAGAATCTGAGCCAACAAAGCCTGATAATCCCCACACAGTTTTTCGACCGTCTCACGATAGAAGAGATCGGCACTGTAATTGAGTTGCCCCTGAATGCCCTGCTCACTTTTCAGCAGAATCAAATGCAGCGTTTGTGAGGCGAATTGGTTTTCCAGGGGCAAAAGCGAAGCCTTTAAAGCCCCGATTTGAAAATCTGAGCCAAAATCGTCGAGCAGATTAAACATGATATTCGAGCGCATGGTTTTTTGGGTATTAAAACGCTGAAAACGGGTAAGCGTTTGATAGGCCTTATACGACTTGAACAGAATCTGAAAAGGCAGATCCTGATGCTGGTAAGCCTCTAAACAGGTTTGGCGAACCTGAGCGAGAAAGGTTCGAAAACTGGGCTGACCAGAGAGATCGGCCCGCAAGACAATAAAATTGACAAAAAGCCCCATCATTGTATCCAATTCCTTGACCGGGCGATTGGCGACAGGTGTACCCACAAAGATATCGCGCTGACCACTGTAACGGTAAAGCAAAACCTGAAAAGCCGCCAGCATCAGCATATAGAGCGTGGCTTCGTTTTCCTGGGCCAGGGCCTGCAAAGCCTGTACCTGGCGAGCCGACAGACTGAAAGAGATACTGCTGCCAGACATACTCAGCATTTCTGGGCGGGGCTTATCTGTGGGGATATCCAGTACGACAGGCATATTCTGGCCCTTGCGAATCCAGTAGAGCAATTGATGGCGAATCACCGTTTTCTGAATCCATTTGCGGTGCCAATAGACATAGTCGGAATACTGCAGCGGCAGTTCAGGCAAAGCCAGAGGCTCTCCAGGCTGGGGAGGGGATGGATATTCGGCCCGATAAAAGAAATCCAATTCCTGCAGAAATAGTTTCAGCGACCAACCATCAAAAACCAAATGGCTGACCGAAAGCATGAGCAGGTGCAAATCCGGGCGCAGACGATAAAGCGCGGCGCGAATCAAGGGGCCTTTCTCAAGGTCAAAGGAGGCCTGGGCAGCCTTTTCTAAAGCCTGAATGGCCTGGGCTTCACTTTGCCCCACGAAATCATAATGGGGCAATTGAAAGGATATCTGCGCATCGACGATCCGCCGCGGGCGTTGAGCCAACGCGGTGAAACGGGTACGCAGGGCCTCATGGCGTTGAATAATCTGTGCAATTGCCCGCTGCAAAGCCTCTGGGTTGAGAAGTCCTTGCAGACGAATCCCGGCATAGCTGTTTTGAATCCCATGTTCCAGCTCTTGGCGGGAAGGATAAATCGTCCACCACAGCTCCTGACTATAGGAGAGTTTCTGAGGTTGCCCTGCCGGAGCAGAGCGCAGTTGAAGCGGCGGCAAGGAGTGGGTGCTTCGCCCCGAAGTAGCTCTTTCTTTCCAAAAGCTTAAGCCTTTGTTTTTGGGCACCACAGGGGTTTCCAGCCGCTGTGCCAACTCTGCCACTGTGGGGGCCGCAAAAATGGTTTTCAAAGGCAATTCTACTTGAAACTGAACCCGGATCCGGGCCAGCAACTGAATCGCCAAGAGAGAATGTCCACCCAAATCAAAAAAGGAATCGTGAATGCCGATCGGCTCAAACCCCAAAAGCTCGGCATAAAATGCACAGAGTTGTTTTTCACTTTCTGAACGCGGTGGCCGATAAATCGAAGTCACCTGCTTTTGACTGGGCAAGGGCAAAGCCTTTACTTCGATCTTGCCATGCAGATTGAGCGGCATTTGCTCCAGCAGCAGATAGTGGCTGGGCAGCATATAGTCGGGCAGACGCCGGCTGAGATACTGCTTCAGCTCAGGCAGCAAAACCTGGGCATAGGCCTGCCGGAGCGGCTGATTACAGAGCGGTGAACGCTTTTGTCCCAAAGCAAGGCCCTGCTCCTGCAGCAGTTCTGCCCAGGCTTCAAGCGACAAGATCGGCAAGGGCTGAGGCGAAAGCAAGAGCGCAAAACAGCCGGGGTCAGCCTCTGGCAAAAGCTGAATCTGAGCCTGCTGTGTTTCGGCCCAGGCCAGCAAAGCCATCGGGTCGAGACCGGCCTCAGCCCTTTCAGCGGGTTTTCCAGCCAGGGGCAGTTCTGCTAAGCCAAAATTCGCTTCAGGAGCCGCCTGAAGCTTGTGTAAACTCTCCAGAGTTTGCCAGATGCGCAGATTGGGCAAACCACGCAGTGCCAGCAAAGGAGGAGCATCTCCCGACTCAGCACAGTGCTGCAGATAAAGGCTTTCTAGTTTTGCTAAACTCCATTCAGGTTGCCATTTCTGCCAGCGTGGTGTCGCAAGCGTCTGACTTTCAGAGCCTTTCAGATGCAGCACCACATCATAGCGAAAACGGCTCAGTTCGGCTTCGGGCCGCCCATGTTTGAGCAGAATCTCAAGCCCTGAACATTCGGGCAGACGCTGACAGAGCGCCAGAAAAAAGGCAGGCTCAAAACAGAGTTCTTCTTCACGCAGTAAATGCTCCTGAAGTTCTGGCAAAAGCAGCGATGCGCTCACTTGATGCTGATGTGTTTCCCGCTTGTTTAAGAGTTCAATTTCCAGCGCCAGGGCTTCGAGCAGGCGCAAATCGCGCAAATCGCCAAGAAAAATCCGGCCACCGGCCTGAAGATGAGGCAAAGCCTGCCTCAGCACCCGCTCCAGATATTCCTCTGAAGGAAAATACTGAAGCACAGAATTCAACACCAAGGTATCAAAGCCCTGCAAAGGTAAATCCTCAAACTGATCGGCAAGACGCTCCAGACAAACCACGTTCTCCAGCCCCAAAGCCCGAACCTCATCCAAAACCTGGGCCGAAAAATCGCTGGCCCAATAGCGCTCAATCTGAGGCGCAATCTGAGAGAGCAGCAAGGCCCGCCCACACCCCATTTCATAGAGTTGCTGGGGCTGCAGGGCCAAAATGCGCTGTACGGTGGCTTGTCGCCAGGATTCCATCTCAGCCAGGGGCAGCGGCTGGCCGCTGATAGAACTGTTCCAACCCGTGAAATCAGAGCCGGGAGCCCCTGTGCGCGTTGTTTGGGCACGATCCAGACTTTGATAAAGGTTTTGCCAGTGGCGAACCTGTTCTGTCTCCAGGGCGCTGCGCTGACTCGCGCTTAAAACTTGTTTCCAGTCGGGCACCAGATAGGCCAACAACTGCGGCTCGCGTTCAGAGTTTTCAGCATTTGTTCCCGGCAGACGGCGACAGAGCACCGTGGCCTGCTGAATCGCAGGATAAGCTTGCAAAACCTCGGCGATTTCACCAGGTTCAATCCGAAAGCCCCGCAATTTGACCTGGGTATCCAGGCGGCCTAAAAACAAAAGTTCGCCCTGAGGCAGCCATTTGACCCGATCTCCGCTGCGGTAGAGGCGGGTTGTCAGGCTTTGCTCTCCCCACACAAAGGTCTGCTTAATGAATTTTTCTTGCGTCAGCTCTGGGCGGCGCCAATACGCCGAAGCCAGCCCCACCCCGCCGATAAAGAGTTCTCCGGGCACCCCAGGCGGAACAGGCTGAAAGGCTGAGTCGAGAACATAGACCTGGAGATTGTCGATTGCTTTGCCCAGACTCAAAAGCGGCGCTCCCGGAGAGTATTCACCCAAAGTGGTACAAACGGTGGCCTCTGTCGGGCCATAGGCATTGAAAAAGCGACAATAGGGCGCCCAGGCCTGCGCCAGGCTCAAGGGACAGGCTTCTCCCGCCACCAGCAGGCTTTTGAGCGGGGTTTCAGATTCCGGCAAGGGCAGCAGCGCCAGCACGGAAGGGGGCAGGGTCGTCAGGTTGATCGCTTCACGCTGAATAAAGTGAGCCAGCGGCGGCCCGGCCTGTAATTCTTCGCGGGTGCCAATACAAAGACAAGCGCCTGAACAAAGTGCAATAAACACCTCAAAAACAGAAGCATCAAAGCTAATCGCGGCATGTTGTAAGACCCGCTGGCCCACCCCCAGTTCAAAATACTGAATCTGGGCCTGAATCATATTACACAGCCCCTGGTGGCCCAAAAGTGCGCCTTTGGGCTGCCCAGTAGAGCCCGAAGTATAAATCATATAGGCTGGGGGAGAAGCGCCCTTTTTGTGTAAAAAGGCCTGCCAGGAGGAAGGTGGGAGCAGATTTTCAGAGAATGCTTGAACGGCAGCAGCCGTCAACGAAGTCACCTCCAGACAGCGCTCCGCTGGCAGAGGCCAGGCTTGAAACTCCAGAGACGCTTCAGAATCTTCAACGCGATAAATCACCCAATCCACATCCGCATCACTGAGAATAAAATTCAAACGCTCCGGCGGCGAGGCCGGATCCAGGGGCAGGTAAATGCCCCCGGCTTTGAGCACCGCCAACAGGGCCAAAATCCAGTCGGCAGAGCGCTCCAGACAAATCCCCACGCGGGGAGCAGGCCCTGAAAAAGGCGCAGAGAACAAACGGGCGCGCAGTTGATGCGCCCATTGATTGGCCTGGGCATTGAGCTCAGCATACGTCCAGGTTTGCCCCAGATAACGCAGGGCCTCAGCATGGGGATGCGCTGCCGCATGGGCTTCAAAGAGTTGATGAATCCCAGCCCGATCGGCATAGGCAGCGGTGTTTGCGTTCCAATCGATGAGGAGCGTCTGAAGCTCTGTCGGGCTGAGCAGTGGCAAGCGGCTGATCGCCGTTTGCGGTGCAGCCAGAATCGACTCCAGCAAGACTTGGTAATGCCCCATCCAGCGCGCGATGGTTGCGGCCTCAAAGATTTCTGAATTGTATTCCACACGCGCCTTGAGCCCCTCTGGTACAGGGATCAGTTCCAGGGCCAGATCAAAGCGCGAAGACTGGCTGTCCAGATCCTGCACCTGGGTGGAGAGGCCTTCCAAAGGCGGCACAGCAAAAGAGGCTTCCTGCAAGACAAAGAGCACCTGAAAAAGGGCATGGTGACTCAGATTGCGTTGCGGATGCAGTTCTTCGACCAATTTTTCGAAGGGCAGATCCTGGTGGGCATAGGCCTCTAAACAGGTGGTTTTAAGGGTTTGCAGAAAATCTAAAAAGCTGGGATCTCCGCTTAAATCGCCGCGAATCACCAGGGTATTGACGAAGAAACCGAGCAGTTCTTCGCTGGCCTGCATGCGGCGATTGGCAATCGGAACCCCAACGGCCAGGTCCTCTTGCTGGCTGAGCCGGGCCAAGAGCACTTGAAAGGCCGCCAGCAAAAGCATGAAAAGTGTCACGCTCTCCCGCCGGGCCAGGGCCTGCAAAGCCTGGGTCAAGTCAAGCTCATAGGCAAAGATCACCCGCTGCCCTTGATAACTTTGTTCGGCCGGACGGGGGCGGTCGGTGGGCAGTTCGAGCAGAGCCGGCAATTGGGCCAATTGCCGTTTCCAATACTGCAATTGGCCCTGAAAAACAGAACCCGAGAACCAATTGCGCTGCCAGAGAGCATAGTCAGCGTATTGAACAGGCAAAGGCAGCAAAAGGGGCGTTTGCCCCTGTTTGAACTGAGCATAGCAAAGCTGCAGCTCTTTCAGCATGACTTTCAGCGACCAGCCATCCGAAATAATATGGTGAAGATTGAGTACCAGCCAATGCCTGTTTTCACCCAGACGCAGCAAAGCCACCCGCCAGAGCGGGGCCTGCCCCAGGTCAAAGGGCTGGCGGGCGTCTTCCAGAGCCCAGGCCAAAGCGGCCTCTTCGGGCTGAGCAGAAGCACTGAGATCGCTTTCCCGCCAGACAAAGTCCAGCTCAGGCAGAATCACCTGCCGCGCGCTTTCACCCTGCTGACGAAAACAGGTACGCAGTCCGGCATGGCGGCTCTGAAGCAGACCTAAAGCCGCTTTGAGCGCTTTGCGATCCAATTCCCCCGCCAGACACAGGGCCAGGGGAATATTATACAAAGCCCGCTCAGGTTCAAACTGCTCCATAAACCAAAGCCGCTCCTGAGCAAAAGAAAGCGGCCAGTCGCGCTGCTCGGACTGAGACAGGCTCAAGGCCTGAATCGGCGGCAAAAGCTCGACTTGTTTCTGAGAAATTTTCTGAGCCAGGTCCGCCAGCACCGGGGTTTCAAAGATCTGACGCAGCGGCAGTTCCAATTGAAACTGTTCACGAATCCGGGCCGCCAATTGCGTCGCGAGCAGAGAGTGCCCTCCCAGGGCAAAGAAATCGTCTTCGCGCCCAATTGGATCGACCTCTAAAAGCTCGGCAAAGAGCGCGGCCAAGCGTATTTCTGCTGGGCTTTCCGGGGTCTGAGAGGCTACTTCCCGCTCCCACTCAGGCGCGGGCAAAGCCTTGCGCAAAATCTTGCCATTGAAATCGACGGGCCAATGCTCAAGAAAAAGATAGGCACTGGGCAGCATATAGTCTGGCAACTGGGTCTTGAGGCGGGTTTTCAAGGCCGCTTTCAGACCCGCTTGTTGTTCCGCCCCGAGAGCGCAAAGTAAATAGGCCACCAGGCGTTTTTGACCCGATCGCGCTTCGTGCACCCGTACCAGGGCATCCTGAACTTCGGCTTGCTGACGCAGAGCAGCTTCAATTTCGCCCAATTCAATGCGAAAGCCACGAATTTTGACCTGATGGTCAGCCCTTCCGACAAATTCAATCGCACCATTGGGCAAATAGCGCGCCAAATCGCCCGACTTGTACAGACGGCCCGAACCAAAGGGGTTGGCGATAAATTTTTCGGCGGTCAACTCAGGCTGGTTCAAATACCCGCGCGCCAAGCCATCCCCCCCGATATAGATCTCGCCGGTTACGCCCACAGGCACGGGATTAAGCCAGCGATCGAGCAGGTAGATCTGAATATTGGCATTGGGCCGTCCAATCGGAACGGTCTGAAGCGGATTTCCGGGCTGAGATTCCCAATAGGTCACACTGACGGTGGTTTCGGTTGGACCATAGCCATGAATCATGCCAATCGCCGGGTATTTCGCGAAAAATTCCTGTTCCAAAGCATAAGAAAGCCCTTCGCCGCCACACCACACCCGCCGCAGGGAAGAGAAATCATGCTTTTCGGGCTCATTCAATACCACCTGCAACATCGAAGGCACGAAATCGATCATGGTAATGCCCTGCTCAACAATAAAGCGCGAGAGATAATAGCTGTCTTTCTGGCTCTCAGGCTCTGAAATACAGAGGGTCGCACCCCCCATCAGGGTCCAGAAAACCTCCCAAAGCGAACCGTCGAAATTGAGCGAGGTCTTTTGAATGATGCGGTCACTCTCCAGCATCGGAAAGGCCGAATGCCGGTAAACCAGATGGTTATAGGCACCCAGATGGGTGTTCATCACGCCCTTGGGCTGCCCGGTCGAGCCTGAGGTATAAATAATCGAAATCAAATTGTCCAGCGTCAGCCCAGGCTGAGGATTCTCAAGCGGCATCTCAGCCCAGAGCACACTTTCAGCGTCCACGCAGAGACAGCGTGCCTTTTCAGTGGCAAAGCGCTCAGCAAAACGGGCCTGGGTCAACAAAAGCGGCACGGCAGTATCCTGCAGCATATAGCGCAGCCGCTCCAAGGGGTAATCGGGGTCAAGTGGCACATAGGCACCCCCGGCTTTGAGAATGGCCAATAAGGCCACAATCATCTCAAAGGAGCGCTCCATCGAAAGGCCCACCAAAACCTCAGGCCCCACCCCCTCAGCGATCAGATAATGGGCCAATTGATTGGCCCGCTGATTCAGTGCGCCATAACTCAATTGCTGGGTTCCCAAAACCAAGGCTGTTTTTTCAGGCCGCTCTGCAGCCTGTTTTTCAAAAAACTGATGAACACAGCAATCCTTAGGATAGTCCACCTGGGTCTGATTCCAATCGCGCAAGAGCTTTTGTTCTTCAGCAGGGCTCAAGAATTTGAGCTGCCCCACCGCCGTTTCGGGCTGAGCGACAATCGCTTCCAGCAAATGCTCCAAATGCTGAGCCCAGGTCGCAATCGTCTCAGGCTCAAAGAGATCGGCATTGTATTCGATGCGTCCCTTGAGCCCACCTGGAGCCGCAGACTGCTGAAGCTCCAGGCTGAGATCAAATTTGGAGAGGCCCTCGCCCGGACGCAGAAATTCGGTTTTTAAGCCCGGCAAAGCAATCGTTTGAGCGGCCAACTCATCGGCCCCCTGCATCACAAACATGACCTGAAAAATAGGGTGATGGCTCAAACTGCGTTGAGGATTGAGTTCCTCAACCAGTTTTTCAAAGGGCAAATCCTGGTGGGCATAAGCCTGCAGACAGGTTTGCCCCAGGGCCTGGGCAAAATCTATAAAGCGGGGATTTTCTTCTAAATTCCCGCGAATGACCAGGGTATTGACAAAAAGCCCCAGCATTTGCTCTAAATCTTGCTGCCGCCGATTGGCCACGGGAATGCCCACCAGAATATCCGTTTGATGGGTATAGCGAAAAAGCAGAACCTGAAAAGCCGCCAGCAGCAGCATAAAGAGGGTCAGTTCCTGGTCTTGAGCCAGCTCTTGCAAGGGCTGACTCAATTCAGGCTTCAGCTCAAAATGCCAAAGCCCGCCCCGATAGCTTTCCTGAGCAGGACGGGGGTGATCAGTGGGCAGGGGCAGTAGGTCAGGCAGGTCGGCCAAGGCCTTTTTCCAATAGTTCAGCTGAGAGCTTAAAACCGCGCCTTTCAACCAATGCCTTTGCCAAAGGGTATAGTCCAGATAGTGGGCCTGGGGGGGCGGAGGAAGCGTCTCTCCGCGATAAGACTGAGCCATTTCCTGCAAAAAGAGCCCCAGGGTCCAGGCATCAGAAACCAGATGGTGAATCACCCACTGTAGCTCAAAACTTTGCTCCGAAAACTGCAGCAATTGGGCCCGCAACAAAGGCGGACGGGCCAGGTCAAAGGGCAACCGAACCAAGGCCTGTCTCTTTTCTGCCGCAATCTGTGCCGGATCCTCGCTTGAGCGCAGGTCCACCCTTTCCAATTGGAAAGGGGAGAGTTCAGCAGGGCTCAGAATTTTCTGGGCCGCCGCATAGCTGGTCGGCAAACCTGTGGGCGCTTCAGCGACAAAGGCCGTACGCAAAATTTCATGACGTTTCAGCAGTTCCTGCAAACTGTGCTCCAAACGCTCCGGCTGCAAGGGGCCTTCGATACGCAGACAAAAAAGGGTATTGTAGAGGGCCCGTCCCGCTTCAAATTGCTCCATAAACCAAAGCCGTTCCTGGGCAAAAGAAAGCGGCCAGAGTTTATCGGGCTGGCGGGCTTGAATGTCCAGGGGAGGCAGTACCGCCACACGCGTTTCAGGCTGTTTCAAACGCTCAATGATCGTCGCTAAATCAGCCACACGGGGGGCTTCAAAGAGATATTTCAAGGGCAATTCCACCCCAAAAGCGCCGCGAATCCGTGAGAGCAACTGAATGGCCAACAGAGAATGGCCCCCCAGAGAAAAAAAGTCGTCGGCTGGAAGCACCCGCTCTTTGCCCAGTAAATGGGCATAAATCTGACACAGCTGACTGACCGTATCGCTATTTTCAGCAGATTCTGAAGCAAGCTCTGCTGAAGTGGGGGCCTGAGGCGAGACCATAGACCATGACGGAGCCCCCTTTGCCAGCGGCAAAGCCTGGCGGGTCAGCGCACTCAATTCTTTGTGAATCAAGGGATTACGCCCGTCTAAGCCCACAGCATAAACCCCGCCGGGCTTTTTCAGCAGCGCCAACAGACTCAGACTTCCCGCAGGTCTGGAAATACTTAAAAAGCCCCGGTGCAGCCCTTGATTCTGTTTGCCCGCACTGAGCCCCACCTGGGGCCAAATGCTCTGATTGAGACCGTGATAGCTCACCCCCAAGGCCTGATAAGTGGCCGCGCAGGCCTCAGCATAACCCTGCGCCAGCGCATAGGCACTGACCCCAAAACCACCAAAAGTGCCATTGACCGAACCGATTTCAACCAAATGCAGGGCTTGGGGGTTCGGCTGCAGCGCAATCAAATTCTGAAGCAACTCTGAAACCTGGGCCTTGAGCCGCCAGTGCCTGAGGGCCTCGTCAGGATCTAACTCTGCGATCAGGGCTTCGTGATAGGGCATCGCCACGGCTTGAATCAGGGTGCGCAGGGGATAGCCACTGCTCGCTTCGGCATGCTGCAAAGCCTGCTGCAGCGAACTAAAATCCTGACTTTGCAGATCAAAAGCCAGATAGTAAAGTTGATTTCCATGGGCTGCCGCCAATTGGCGTAAACTTTCCCAACGCTGATCGCGCTGGGGCTTATCGCCGCTCTTCAGACGGGTGCGCCCCACCACCAGCAGAGATTGCTCTGGCTGAGCCAAAAGGGCCTGCGCCAGCTCGAAGCCTATCCCCCCCAGACCGCCCAGTAGCAGACGGGTCTGACGGGCCGGAAAGGCCGCTTGTTTGAGTTCTTCAGGCTGAAACTTGACAGCACCCAGCACCTTTCGCTCACGCTGTTCTGTGTCGCCACGGTAGCGCAGGGTTTCGGACAGATTTTCGGTTCCTGCTGCTCTGCGGGCCAGCGCTTCTTTTTTCAGGCAGAGCCAAGCTTCGGTCAAGCTCAAATCCTGGGTCTGCACCCGCCCAAAGGTGGTCTGGGGCCGCTCCTGAATCAAGCTGCGCAGGAACCCCTGAATCGCGCCCCCCAGAGGAGCTTCGAACCTGTGAGCAGACCACTCCCATTCCACCCAGTCCAGCGCAGTCTCCTGTTTTAACACAAGCTGCGCCAGCTCCAGGCGTTGGCGCAGCAATTGTTCTTCTGCAGCCAGAGTGAAAGGTTCACAGGCCAAAAGCCAGATCCACTGTCGGGGAAGCTGCGCCCCAGCCATTTGAAGCTCCGTCAGGGCCTGCTCAGGGCTCAAAAGCCGGAGCCCAGCCTGAAACTCGTCCTGCAGAAAGGCTTGCAATTCCTCACGCAGAGGCCCTTCCGCCAGAAGCCAGGTTTCGTCAGGCCAGGCCGCAGGAACGGTCACCGGCGGCAGGGGCTGAGCTTCCCATACCACCTGATAAAACCAATCCGGCAGACAGCGTTCATTGCCCAAGGCCCGATCCAAGCTGCGGATGCGGGCATCATACGCTCCAGCCATCACGCTTCGGGCCATTTGATTGCGTTGAATTTTGCCACTGGTGGTTTTGGGAAACTCACTTGCCTGCAAGGGCAAAACCAGAGCTGGAGCCAAACCCAGCCGCTCGCTGACCGTCCGACTCACCTCACGCAATAAGGCCAGCAAAGACTGAGCAGGAAAATCTCCCGCTTCGTTCCAGGGGGCCTCAGGGACCAAGGCCATGCCAAAGCCCTCACTGCCAGAAGCCTCATCGTTAAGCGGAAAAACGCCCACACTGCCAGCTTGAATCCCCGGCAGGGCCCCAATTTGGTCTTCGATCTCATAGCAGTAAATATTGGCCCCGCGTACCAGAATCATCTCTTTTTCGCGGCCCGTAATATACAATTGGCGCTGGTGAATAAAGCCCAGATCGCCGGTATTGAACCAACCCTCGCCCACAAAGGCCTCCTGATTGGCCTCGGGATTGCGGTAATAGCCAGCGGTGATCACCTCACCGCGAATTTGAAAGCGCCCGATCTGTCCCGCTTGCAAAAGCTGGTTCTGGGCATCGACAATCCGGATTTCAACCCCCGGTGAAACCGTCCCTGTATTGATAAAGGCCGTCTGCTGACCGGGGGGAGTATAAGCAGTCCGCTCCAGAGCAAACTCCCGGTCATAGGTCATACAGGTACAGGCTTCAGCCATGCCAAAGGCTGGATTCAAGGCCTTTTCTGCAAATCCCAGCGGGGCCGTCGCAGCCAAAAATTCAGCCATAACAGACCAAGTCACCTGTTCTCCGGCATTCATCCAGGTTTTAAGACAGGAGAGGTCAAAATTCGGTCTCTCGGGGGTATTGAGCAAAGCTTCAGAGATCAGTTTCAGGCCAAAGTTAGGCGACCAGGTATGATTCACCCGGTATTCTGAGATCAAGCTCAGACAATTCAGGGGATCCGCCAGCACCCGCTCTGTCGCGACATGCATAAAATCTGCCTGGCGGTAGAGGGCCTGCATCCACCAGGTCAGCACAGGCACCACATGATCCAGGGGAATCCAATTCAGCCAGCATTCTTCGGCCTGATAGTCATTGACCTGACCCGCCGCTTCGCAGTGCGCCAGCACGCCCCGATGGCTGATTTGAATACATTTTGGCGTGCCAGTGCTGCCTGAACTCAATTGATAAAAAAGGGTGTCTTCAGGCTGAGCGAGATGTATTTCGAGATTTTCTTCAGCAGCGAAAAGTGCTTCGACAGGCTGCAGAGCAAGCTTCAGCCCCTGCCCTTTTCCCAGCGTCTGCAAGGCCTCTAACTGCTCCTGCTGGCAGAGGATCAGAGGCTGCTCCAACAATTGCCAGACATTCAAGAGTTTTTGAACCACGGCCTGTTCAGGATGGTAAACCGCTGGCAAGGCCACGGTCACAGGCACGCCCCCGCTTAAAACAATCCCCAGAAAAGCCGCAAAATACTCAAGGCGCGGCTCCAATTGCAGCAAGACAGCGCTTCCAGGTTTCAGGCCCAAATTCTGCAGTCCGCCGCTGATCCGGCGGGCCTGGGCCATCAGGGTTTGATAATTCCAAAAAGACACTTCGCCCTGGGCCGAAATCACGCGCAGGCCTTTTTTTATCTCTTTTTCAGCCCGCAGCAAAACTTCGCTGAAGGTCTGGGAGCTGCCCTGGGGAAAATGCAGGGATGGGCCCTGCACATAGGCCAGCTCTGATTCTGAGGCCCTGTGAATCTCACCTTCAGAGGCAGGGGGTTTCAGCTCCAGCATCCGGCTTTGAAAGGCAAAGGCCGCACGGGGGTCCAAGTCCTGAAAATGGTAAACATTCAAGCCCAGCTCAGGCACAAAGCGACTTTGGAGAGATTCAGAAGCCGTGAGCGTTTCAGGGGCTTCTGCCCCTTGCGCCAAAGTCTGCAGCCAGGCCTCACGCTCGGTTGAGGGCCCCTTCAAGTCTTGCAATAAGGTCTCCGCTGGGCTTGCGCAAATCAGCTGCAGCAGCGCTTCAAAATCCTGAGCCAAGGCCTGCAGTTGCTGAGCCCCCAAGAAACGTCGATCTGCGATCAGATGGCATTCCAAACAGGCCCCCTCCCCTTGCTGGCCTGGATGTTCCCAAAGCTGGCATTCCAGTACAAAACGCGGGGTCTGCGAATCCAGCGGCAAAACCTCCAGTTCAAGTCCCTTCAAGTTCAACCCCTGATGAGGCGTGTTTTGAAAAGCAAAGAAAACCGAGGCCAGAGGCGAGGCTTCGGCCTGCCGCTGGGGGCTCAGGGCCTGAACTACTTTTTCAAAGGGCAGTTCCTGATGCTGATAAGCCGCCAGCGCCCCCTCTCGCACCTGTTTGAACCAGGCCGCCAGACTTAGCCCTGGCTCGAGACGGTTGCGCAGAATCAGGGTATTCACAAAAAGACCCAGCAGCGGCGTCAATTCTGGACGCTGACGGGCCGCCACCGGCGTGGCCAGGCCCAGATCTGTCTGTCCGCTGGTGCGGGCCAGCACCAACTGAAAAGCCGCCAAGAGCAACATATAGAGCGAAAGGTCATGGGTTCGGGCGACTTGCTTTAGCCGCTGCAAAAGTGCCTCCGGCCAGAAGACCCGCAGATGTTCTGCCTGCGCCTTTTGTCCTGCTTGAGCCCCCCCCCAGGACAGCGGCTTCAAGCCCTGCAAACGGGCCGTCCAATAATCCAGATCTCTTTCCCAACGCGAAAGCACTTGCTCCCGCTGCCAGAGGGCAAAATCCACATATTGAATTGGCAAAGCAGGCAAAGCTTCAGAAAGCTTTTTCGTCTCAGACTCCAATGCCTCGGCATAGAGCAGACTCCACTCCTGGTAAAAAAGCCCCATTGACCAGCCATCACTGATCAAATGATGCAGATTCAGCGCCAGAACATGATCTTCCGCCCCAAGGCGCAGAAGCTGCACCCGAATCAGGGGAAACACGGTCAGATCAAAGGACTGGCTGGCGAAGGCCTGAAGATGCGCCTTGAGACTGTCGGGGGACGCTGAAAGATCGCAGATGCTGAAAACCCGCTCCAGATCAGCCGCTGAAAAAGCATTCACCTTTTGTTGGGGAAGACCTTCCGGGTTTTGAAAAAAGACAGTGCGCAAAGCACTGTGTCTTTGCAGAAGCTGGAGCAGACTCGCTTTCAGGGCCGTGATTTCTCGCTCACGCAAAGGCCCCCGCAGTTCAAAAGCAAAGGGCATGAGATAGGCATCCTGCTCAGGCTGCAGGGTATGCAAAAAAAACATCCGTTCCTGGGCAAAAGATAAGGGCCAGAAAGCTTGAGACAAATGGGCTTCTATCGGAGCGGGCTGCACCTCAGCCGTGTTTTTTAAACCGGTCTCGATCAGCTCGGCCAAAGCCCTCACACTGGGATATTCAAAAATCTGGGCCAGACTCAATTCCAAGTGAAAGCTTTCGCGAATCCGGGTCAGCAAAAGCATAGCATCGACCGAATGGCCTCCCAGGTCAAAGAAACGCGCCTGCAGATCTACCTCAGGCAGCTTCAGTATTTCTGCAAACAGACTTTGCAGTTCTTGCTCTGTCTCACGCCAGGGGGAGTCGGGCTTGGTTTCGGTCTGCGTTTGCGGCGCTGCTCCTGTTTGCAGCCAAAGCGGCTCCAAACGCTGTTCCAAAAAGGCCGTGCGACAGGCTGAGCGTTGAATCTTACCGCTGGAAGTCTTGGGAATAGAGCCCACAGGCAGCAAAAGCAGCTCACTGAGCAGCAATTGGTGTTCGGCCCAGATCTCAGCCTGAATCCGGTGACTCACTTGCTGCCAAAGCGCTTCAGACACTTCTCCAGGACTCAAAACCTCAGCCAGCATCACCAGGCGTTCGCTTTCCTCAGCAGCTTCTGCGGGCAGGCTGAAAGCCGCTGTACATCCGGCACGGACCAGGGGGTGAGCTTGTTCCAGCGTACGCTCCAAATCCTGAGGATAAAAGTTTTGCCCCTGGAGTATCAGCAAATCTTTGAGCCGCCCGCTCAGATAGAGTTCCTGCTGGTGTAAAAAGCCCAGATCCCCGGTGCGAAGGTAACGCTGTTCAGAAGAACTCCCGGCCAATGGGGCCTGAAAAGTCGCTTGGCTTTGCGCGGGCTTTTGCCAATAGCCCTGGGCAATGCTGGGGCCCGCCAGCCAGACTTCGCCCACCTGATCGGGCGCACAGCGCTGGGCGCTTTCGGGATCCACTATCAAAATTTCCTGTCCCGGCAGGGCCCGTCCATTGCTCACGAGCAACTGTGAGGCTTGCTCAGAGGCCGGCTCCAGCACTTCGACCCGCCCCTGGCGCAGCCCATCCCGCGAAAGCTTCAGCACCGTCGGCTCCTCTGTTTTCGCTCCGGCTGTTACCATCAGGGTGGCTTCAGCCATGCCCAGATAGGGCATCCAGGCCTGAGCGCGAAAACCACAGGGCACAAAGGTTTCTGCAAAAGTCTCCAGAACCTGGGCACTGACAGGCTCTGCACAGTTATAGGCCAGGTTCCAGGCGCTGAGATCGAGGGCAACAACTTCAGCCGGTGTGACCTTGCGACTGCAGAGAGCATAGGCAAAATTGGGAGCACCACTGGTACTGGCCCGGTACTGACTAATGGCCTCCAGCCAGCGCAAGGGCCTTTGAATAAAATCAAAGGGCGAAAGTAAAATTTCGCGATGCCCCGTATAAATCGGCTCAAAGAGATCAGCCACCAGCCCCATATCGTGATAGGCCGGCAGCCAGCTAACGCCAATACTGGCAGGCGTATGCCCAAAGGCGCGCTGAATCTGGCTTAAATTAGCGAGCAGATTGCCATGGCTGACCATGACTCCCTTGGGGCGACCCGTAGACCCTGAGGAATACTGTAAAAAAACCAGATCTTCGGGTTGAATCGGGCGTTCTGCTCCTGGCTCAGGAGCAGACAGGCTCAGTGCTTTCAGTCTTTGCTCCAGATTCAGCCATTCCAAGGTTCTCAGGGCTGGGGCCCATTCGTCTAAGGCCTGGCGATACGCTTCACTGGTATCGGAACAGAGCACCAAGCTGGCCTGGGCATCTTCGGCAATGGCCTGTAAACGGGGCAACCGCCTTTGCAAACGGTTCTGATCCTGAAAATGAGCCGGTACCGGGATCGCAATCAAATTGCTATAGACACAGGCCATCAAAGCCACCACAAAGGGAAGCCCGGTGGGAATCAAGAGAATCACGCGCTCTTGGGCCGGATAGCGGGAGACTAAGTCGGCAGCCAAAAGGCGGGCCAGCCGATCCAATTCGGCAAAACTGAGCGATTCAGGCGGCCCCTCCCCTCCGGGCAAATAGGAAAAGGCAATCTGCGTCGGCCGCTCCTGGGCATGGGCCTGCAGTCGCTCACGCAGGTCAAAGAAACGCGGTTTGCTCACAAGCGGCTGGTCTGCGCTGCGCATTTTAAATTTGAATTGAAAGCATACATTTTCAACTCCCTGGGGGCATCCATTGCAAGAACACTATACAAGCATTGCATGGGGATAAACAGGCTCTCGTTTTTGAAAAGCCAGAATTTCTGAGTTTTGAATCTCTCCGGCCTGAATTTCAATCGCTTCGCGAAAGATCCGGGTTTGCGCCCAATGCGCTGGGCCTTTTAAAAATTCGGGCAAATAGGGCAGCAAAGCCTGAGACACTTCCCAACTGGCACATTCCCAAAGATAATTGGGGGTATGGTCCACGGCATAGTAGTCAAAATGGCCCATTTCAATCAAGGGGGCATCAAAAGAAGTGGGGCGGGAAAAAGGAAATCCCAGCCCCTCATCACAGCTGATATCCAAGATATACGTGCCCGGCTTGATGCGTGCGACATCTGTTTCATTCATATACATCACCGGATGGTTGGGATCCTGCAAAATGGCATTGATCCAAATATCTGACTCAAGCAAAAGCGCCAACAAAGGACGGGTACGGCCATCGGGTTCTGTAATCACCCATTGCCCCTGCTCTTGCCGAATCCGGCGAAACTCACAATTTTCCAAACCAGCGGGACGCTCTGTTTCAGATCTTTGCTGAGTACAGACCGTAATATCTGTAAAGCCACGTCCCTGCAAAGCCCGCAAGGCCCCTTGGCCAACCGCACCAAAGCTCAGAATCACGACCTTGCGTTTTTTTCCATAGTTTCCATCCATGCTTTTCAGCGCCAAGGCATGTAAAACAGCACAATACCCTCCCATTTCATTGTTTTTATAAAAGGGATGTAAAATTCGTTTGCCCTGCTCATCACGAATAAACATCTGCTCCATGGCCACCACGGTTAAACGGCGATCAATTGCAGCTTGGGTATTGGCCACCTGTTGCATACAATGGGGCCACCCCCAGTGCACCCCCCCTGGGCGCAAATTTTCAAAATCAGCGGGCATGGGCTTCAATAAAAGCACGGCATCCATGCTTTCAAGCAAGGTCTGCCGTGGGGCAAGCCCCACCCCCAGCGCCAAAAGTGTAGCATCTGAAAAACCAAACCGCTCGCCATAGCCCTGTTCAAAGACCAATTGCTGACGAATCTCAGTTGAAATTTCGGAAAGGTGCTCAGGATGGATAGGCACACGTTTTTCATTCTTTTTCAGAGATGTCCCAATAATGCCAAGTTTCATACAACCCCTTTTCTGAATCCGCTTGATTTTCACCGACTGCTCAAAAGAGGCATTCAGCTGGCTCTTAAACCCCTGTTATAATACCACCATGAGTTGGCTTGGTTATACCTTGGTCTATTTAGCGCCTCTTTTAACCTTCTGCAGTTATTGGGGGGGCAATCTCTATTATGGGCTGATGTTTCTGCTGACCTTTGGCCTGATTCCCCTCTTTGACGAATGGCTCGGAGACGACTGGGTCAATCCTCAACCTGAACAGGAAAAGACCCTCAAAAAAACAGCCCTTTACAGCTGGGTGCTTTACGGCTTTGTGCCTGTGCAAATCGGGCTCTTGCTCTGGGCTTGTTTTTTGGTTTCCCGCCCGACAGAATCGCTGGGCCGTTGGCTCGGGCTCTTGTTCATGGTTGGAATGATCAACGGGGGCTTCAGTATCAATATCGCCCATGAACTCAGCCACCGCAAAAACAAACTCGAACAAAATCTGGCCAAACTGCTCTGGTTCAGAGTGGGCTATATGCATTTTCAAATCGAACATCTCTTGGGCCATCACCCGCGCATGGGAACCCCAGAGGATCATGCCACCGCCCGCCTGGGCGAGTCACTTTATCAATTTTACGCACGCTGTATCCCTGGCAGCTTTGTTTCGGCCTGGCAAATTGAAAAAGAACGCTTAAAACAAAAGGGCTATGCCGTGGTTTCCTGGCACAATCAAATGTTTTGGTTTATCGGCCTGCCCCTGATCTTCTGCGGCGTTTTATATGGTCTTTGGGGCTGGCAGGCCAGCTTGTTTTATTTCTTGCAAGCCCTGATCGCCATTTTCACCTTAGAAACCGTCAATTATCTAGAACACTATGGTTTAGAACGTCGGCAAAGTGCCGGTCGCTATGAAAAAATTGGCCTTCAACACTCCTGGAATTCCAGCCGCCGTTTGAGCAATTATTTTTTACACAAACTCCAACGCCATTCCGATCACCACCTCTATGCCCACCGCCCCTATCAAATTTTACGCGCCTTTCCCGAAGCGCCTCAATTGCCCACAGGCTATGGTTGGATGGTGCTCTTGGCCTTTTTGCCACCGCTTTGGTACCGGATTATGAATCCCCGTGTACTGGCCTGCCGCCAAAGAGAAGAAACGTCTCAGTCCTGCGAACCCCAGGCCGAGCTACTGGCCTGAATGCCCAGTTCAGCTTCGAAACTGATTCCCGCTCTGACCCGTCAATACCGTGCTATTTTATGGATCTGGCTGGTTTTGATAGCTCTCAGCCTGCTCAGTCTGCAGCTCTTGCCTCAGAAGGTGATGACCGAATCCACAGGGGCCCGCCAAAGCGAAGCCTTTCAGGTCATGGAAACACTGCGCACAGAGTTTGGTTTGCAAATGGGCAATACCCTGGCCCTGCTGCTCGAAGGCAAGCCCCCTCCCCCTGCTGTTCTCAAAGCACTTTCCAGCCAGAATCCCCAAATCAAAGCCCTGCTGCCCGTACCCGAGCTGCAAAAACCTGATCAACGGCTCTACCTGCTTGAATTGCAGCCCAGCTTTCAATTTGTAGAGGGCCCCGAATGGATCAAAAAACTTCGCCAAAGCTTAAAACAACTTGGCAAGCAGCATCATTTTCAGGCCTCTTTAACAGGCAACCTTGCCTTTTATGCAGATATCATGCAAGAAAGCGAGAGCTATTTTTCACTTTCAGAATTCTTTGCCCTCAGTGCAGCCTTTGGCATTCTGTTTTTAAGCTTTGGAGGCTTATTGGCTTCCTTTTTGCCCATTTTAATGGGATTAAGCAGCCTCATCGTCTTTCAAGGTTTTTTAAAAATCAGCAGCCTCGAAACCACCAGCCTTTCAGCCACACTCAACAGTTTGCTCGGGCTGGCTCTGGCGGTTGATTACAGCCTGTTCTGGATCAGCCGCTTTCGCGAAGAAAGGCCAAAACAGGCAGGCTTAGAGCAGGCCCTTGTTTCCACCACGCAAACAGCTGGCAAAACCATTCTGGTTTCAGCCTTGATCGTCTTCTCCAGTATTGGTGTGCTTCTGATTCCAGATATTTCAGGCATGCGGATCATGGCCCTGAATTTATGCGGCGTGATCTTTTTTTCAATGCTGCACGCCTTTCTTTTCCTGCCGGCCCTGGTACGGATTTTAGCCCCGGCCCTGGATTGGCCCCAAAGCCTGACCCGCTGGCTTAAAAACTGGGATCGCACAGCGGCCTGGCAAGCCTACGCCCGACATATCACGGCCTATCCCAAACGCTATTTCGCATTGTCTTTGGGCTTGATTCTTCTGCTCTGCCTGCCTGTGCTGAATATGAAACTCTGGGACCCCGTACAAACCCTGGCCTCGGCACAGGCCGAATCGGTTCAGGCCTACGAAAAACTGGCAAAACAGGGCCTGGGAGGGAAAATGGTTCCCCTCTATGTTTTGATTCAAGCACCTGCCCCCACCCAAATCAAAAGCCCTGCGGGACTGGCGTATCTTGATCAGTTCAGCCGCTATTTAAAGGCTCAACCCCAAGTCGAAGGCGTGCTGGGTTTGATGTCCTGGCACCCTGATTTTAAAAAAGCCGACTATCTCAGCTTTTATCAGAATTTAGAACTTCTAGAAAAGTTCTCGGCCCCCTGGCTGCCCACCTTTTTCCCCCAGACCCATTGGGTCAATGCCCAAGGCACCACCCACCTGCTGACCGTTTTCCCCAAAGACATTATGAATATTGAAAGCGTGCATCAGATCAGCGATGCCATTCGGGCCTACGCCCAAAAGCACCCTGAATACCAGGTCAGAACAGGGGGGGTCATGGAACGGGCCCGTGATTTCAGTCAGGAAATGTATCGCCACACCGGCCTGATGATTGCGCTGGTTCTGGGGGCCATTTTTATCATCCTGTTTGGCTATATGAAAGCCGTTTTACTGCCCATCAAGGCCGGCTTGATGAATTTCGTGCCCATTCTGGGAGCCTTTGGCATTCTGACAGCGATTTACCAATACGGGTGGTTCTCGACCTACTTGCACACCCCCGTAAATGGCGCAGTTTCAAGCATGATTCCGATGACTCTTTTCTGCATTCTTTTTGGGCTGAGCATGGATTACGAAGTGCTGATCCTCAGCCGAATTTCAGAAGCCTATGCAGAAGGGCTGGAAGTGCGCGAAGCCATTGTCAAAGGCATGGCGCACAGTGGCTCGGTGATCAGTTCTGCCGCGCTTATTTTTCTGGCCCTGTTTCTGCCTGCAGCCCTCTCTCATTCACCCGCCATTCGCGAACTGGGCATTGGCATTGTCGCTGCGCTGCTGCTGGATGCCACCGTGTTGCGCCTCTTGTGGGTGCCCAGTTTTATGATGCTGATGGGCAAATGGAATTGGTGGAAACCCGGCCGCTAAAGACTGAGTTGCCCCTGCGCCAGACAACGCACTTCGCCTCTGACAAAAATCCGGGCCTGCTCCAGACGAATCCAGAGTTGACTGGGCCGCCCCATTTCAAGCCCCTGTTCCAATTGCCAAAGTTCTTGCGTGGGATGGTGTTTCTGTAACCAAGCCCCCAGCGCCGCAGCAGCAGAACCTGTCGCCGGGTCTTCGGCCACCCCCGCCCCTGGAGCGAACAGGCGCACATGAAAATCTGCTGCCGGATCTTCACTTTCAGGGCAGACCAAATAGACTTCACCCAAAATGGGAAACTGCTTCAACAGGGGATCTGTGGCCCCCCAAAGATAACGGGCCGAACGAATCGCCGCCAAAGACCGGATCGGAATCAGGGCATAGGGCACCCCTGCCGAAACAATTTCAGGCTGAAAATTTTCCCAGCCAATCTGTTCAGGTGCCAGCCCCAAACCTTGGGCCAGAATTTCAGGCGAAAGCGCCAGCGGTGCAAAATCAGGGGCCTTCGCCACTTCAAATTCGAGCAGACTGTCGCTGAGAAAACGCACAGGCACAGGCCCCACCCCTTCTTCCAGAATCAGGGCATCAGCGGCCAGCCCCCAGGCCTTGCGCACGGCCCAGGCTGCGCCCAAGGTCGGGTGCCCTGCAAAGGGCAATTCCTTCTGGGGGGTAAAAATTCGAACCCGGCAGCTGTGAGCAGGGTTTTCAGGGGGCAGCACAAAGGTGGTTTCAGAGAGATTAAACTCTCGGGCCAAGGCCTGCATCTGCTCAGAACTCAGCCGTTCAGCCCCAAAGACTACAGCCAGCGGATTGCCTCCCAAGAGCCGCTCAGAAAAAACATCCAACCAGTAAAACGAAAGATCTTTCATGCCAAACGCTCCTCTCCGCGCATATGGGGCGGAATATACACCATCAATTTTTCAGGCTTTTGATGGGCTTCAAAACCCTGTTTGCGGTAAAGCTCATGGGCATCACGGGTAGAAAGCAGACACCAGCGAATCTGAGCCATGACAGGGTGTTCCAAAATGCAGGCCGTCAGCCAGGAACCCAAGCCCTGCCCCCGCCAGTGCGGATCTACCACCACATCGGCCAGATAGGCAAAACTGTCATGGTCGGTCACCAGACGGGCAAAGCCGATCAGCTCAGCGGCATGGTAAAGGCCAAAACAAAGCGAGTGCTTTAGACGGCGCAGCAGGCCCTCGGGTGTCAGACGCTGATTCCAATAGGTCGGCTTGAGCAAGGCATAGAGTGCCTCCGGCTCGATACGGGCGGTTTCAGTGGAAATCTGAAAAGGGGGCTGGCTCCAAAGGGCGGGTCGCCAGTGCTCCTGTCGGGGCTCCAGCAAAACCACACCGGCCTGGCCGGGCGCAAAAATCTGACTGTCCAGCGGCCCCTTGGGGCCTCCCTGACGCTGTTTGGCACTGGCCGCTTCAATCTGAATCGCAACCATCAGGCTGCCCCGCAACTGGGCTTCACTGGGGGCTTCATAGTCAGCTTCTACCGCGCGCCCCGGATGGTAACGGGCAATCATCGCATCAAAGATCTCACGCTTGCGCGCCAGATCCGTCACAACCTGGCCCCGGCCAAAACAGACCACAGAACGGTAGTTCATGGAATGGTATTTGGCGCTGCGTGAAAACACCAGCCCCTCCAGTTGGGTGACTTCAATGCAGGCAGGAATCCCCTGCGCAAGCGCCAGAAGACTGTGACTGACAGGCGAACCATGCAAATAAAGCCAATCGGGTTCAGCTGGGTCAAAATGATAGGAAAAGGGAATCACATAGGTTTGCTCAGCTTCGCTATAGCCCACATGGGCCAGATAGCCTTCAGCAAGAATTTGCTGAATATCCTCAGGACAGGCCCTTTCAGGGTGCTGACGCAGGGTGGTACGAATTTCAGATTTCATGGGGTGCCTCCAGGTCAAAGAGATCTGCTTTTGCATTTTTTTAATTCCTTGCCCTTAGAGCATAGAGTAAACTGAAAAAGCATAACAGATACAGTTTTTTGAAATTTTGACCCTAACAGTTTAAAGCGAGAGCAAAAATGTCCTCTGAATTTCTCTATTTGCAATTGGCCCGTGAAATTCGTCAACAGATTGAAACCGGTACGCTCAAACCCGGTGAGCGCCTGCCTTCTTTACGCAACCTGAGTGAAAACCGCCAGATCAGTCTCGCCACGGTCAACCAGGCCTATCTGCATTTGGAAGCCCAAAGTTTTATCATGGCCCGCCCCCAATCAGGATTCTATGTGATGCCCCGCCCGCTGCCCAGAGCGATTCCCCACCGCCCACTGACCCCAGAAAGCCCAGCCCCTGTCGATAAAAATGCTTTTATCAGCCAGATTTTAGAGCAAAGCCGACAGCCGGGAATTTTGCCCCTGGGGGCGACCATTCTCTCGCCGGAATTATTGCCCGTCAAACAGCTCAGTCGCCTGATTGCTCAATGGGGCTCTGATCCTCGCTGCCACAGATACGCCCCCACCGAGGGCTGGATTGATCTGCGCCGCCAGATTGCCCGACGCAGTCTCGACTCAGAACGCCCGATCGGTGCTGAAGAGGTGATGGTGACCGCCGGTTGCATGGAAGCCTTGCATCTCAGCCTGCGCTCCCTGGCCCAGGCGGGGGATTTGGTGGCCGTTGAAAGCCCGACTTTTTATGGCATTCTGCAAGCGATCGAAAGCCTGGGCATGCAGGTTCTGGAATTGCCCACCGATCCTCAAACGGGTTTGGACCTTGAGGCCCTTGAAAAAGCCATGAAACACCACCCGATCAAAGTTTTGGTGACGGTTCCCAGTTTTCAGAACCCACTGGGGGCTTGTATGCCTTTGCCCAAGAAACAGGCTTTACTGGCTCTGGCCCAGCGCACAGGATTGCGCATTATCGAGGACGATATCTACGGAGAGTTTTATTACCGTGAACCGCCACCCACTTTGTTTTCACTCGATCCCACACAGCAACAGGTAATTCTCTGTTCTTCTTTTTCCAAAACCCTGGCTCCAGGTTTTCGCGTGGGCTGGGTTCTGGCTGGGCCCCAGCGTGAGCGCATTCTGCAACTTAAGCGCATGACCTCGTTGAGTACGGCCAGCCTGCCGCAATTGGTGATTGCCGACTATCTGGCCAGTGGTGCCTATGATCGCTATCTGCGCCGCTTACGCCGCCAATTGGAAAATACCCTGCAAAAGGCCTTGGCCTTGATTGGCAGAGAATTCCCAGCTCAAATTAGGCTGAGTCAGCCTACAGGCGGCTTTATTCTTTGGTTGGAATTGCCTCCCGGTGTTCAGGCCCTGAAGATTTACCGTCAGGCGCTGGCGGCTGGCATTGCAGTGGCCCCTGGCGAACTTTTCTTTAATCAAAACCAGGGCTACCAGGCCCTGCGAATTAGCTTGAACCAGCCCTGGGGGCCCACCTTGGAAAAGGGCTTGTGCAAACTGGGGGCCTTGCTAAGAGAGGCGATCTCTTGAAACGTCTCATCCTCAAAAGGATAGCCGCTCTCTTCACCGTATCTGCGCAAAGATTCCCATGAAGTTGAGAAAAACAGATTTTAAAGCCTTTACCATGACCCTGAATTGCGAGAGGCCTGGTTGCTGCGCCGCTTAAAAACCCCTGAGCATATCCCTGCCTTGGCCCTGTCTATTCCATTTGTTCTTGAAGAAAGTTAACAGTCTCAATCCAGCGATTATACGATAACTCTAACATACGCGTGTTGTGCCCTTGTTTCTCTAACTCATCAATTTGATCAGCAATCATATCACATTGATCCAAGATCGACTCAAATTGACTTTCATATTCTAAATTTTCTGTGGATGGCTCATATTCACGAATAAGTTGCAGGGTATGTTCTCGCTGATCTTCAATAATTTGCATCAGCTTTTGCATATGGTTGGCTAAAAAGTGCATTTTTTCTTGGCGTTTCGCCAATACCTGCAGAGGATATAAGCGCGCATACAGAGAGTTCATATCGAATTCTTGCTTTAAAAGCTCAAAATACGCTTCAAATTCACTAATAATACTCGATAAATTGCTAAACGCACTCATTTTAGTCAATTCAGGGGTCATTTCAACCTGAGTGTGAAGATAATAATGGACATATTTCAACAACAAAGCTTCGACTTCATCATACAACCCATCTAAACTAATACAGGATCTATTGGGATTGCGCTTTAAACGTTTACCCCGCTCCAGTTTTGCACAAATTTGTAGAGCATCTTTGTTCTCTGGAGATATTTTAAGAGCCTCTTGGCAAATAAAATAGGCATTATCATCATAACCCGTTTGCCACAGCAGATAGGCCATAGCCAAATAAGGTTCTGGCAAAGCTGGTGTTTGTGCAATCGCTCCCTTGAAAGCCAAATAGGCCTGCTGAATGCTTTCAAGATTACGAAAGTGTTCTTGACGGGCCCGTTCTAGAAAAGAAAGCCCCTCTTCCCATGAAGAAGAATGTTTTGGCAGTGATGAAGTAAGCATTAAGACATTACTTAACCCATATAGAATAAAATAGTAATTAAGATTTAATATTATAAAATTTTACCATATGTTATATTCTATTAATTAGATTTTTTCAAAGCTGAGTTTTAAAACCATGATCCCTGAAAACACAAGGGCAAGCGCTGCCGAAGCCCTCGCTCAAGATTATTTAAACCTCGCCAATGGCGCATTGAATTTAGCCCATAGTCAAGACTTTAGCGATCCTCAAGTGCTAGAAACAGCCAGTCAATGTTTGATGCGGGCTTTAGAATTAAAACCTGATTATGTGGATGCTGTTATTGCAGTGGCCTATACTGCCGCCTTATTGGGCTTAGAACAACGAGCTGACGATGCATTAAATCAGGCTCAAAACCTGGCCCCCAAAGATCCTCGTATTCAAGTTTTACGCAAAGAATTTCAACTTTACTTTAAACAAAGCCTGGCCTTGCCTCCTCAGCAAGTGACACTGAATAAAATCTTGTCTCAACGGCTGGTTCCCATTTTGACAAACAGGGAATCAGATGATTTAGAACTGGACTTTTTTCAACAATCTTATTTGTCTTAGGGGAATCATTGTATGGATATACGTGGGCAAGTCTTAACTCAAACTCAACTCAAATCTCACCCTACGCTCAAACCCAAATTGGCTGAAGCAATTGACCTCAGACAAGCAGATCAACTCCAGGATCATCAGGGGGTTCTGAGCCAGGGGCCCAAAGATATTCTGGTCAAAGTAGATGACAAAAAATTAATCCACTTACAATTCAATGTTGGAATTGATGGCATGACGCGTCAGGATTTCCTGGCTGCAGTGAGAACTGCGATAACCAATACGAATGGTTCATTGGAGCAAGTAGCCTTAAAAAAGTCCTTGGGAGACGTGTATAAAACCGTAATGGGTGCTCAACAGGAAGTCGTTGTGAACCCAGAGGATTTGGCCTCAAAAGTCCTGGCCCTGGAAGAGCGTTTTAGCCAACTCAAGACAACTCAAACCCAGCACGTAAAAACCTCATTGACAATATCTGAAACCAGAGATCACCGTGCAAGCCACTTAAAACATGCCCCTGTTAAACACAAAAACAGTCAAAAGAAACCAGATGGGGTTCCTTTGGCCGAGCAGCGGCAATACAAAATAGGCAAACTCTTTCCAGCCATGAAAGGGCATCATTTGCTCAAATCATATGGCTTGTTGATGGCGAAAAGCCAATTACCGATTGAGTCACAGGAGGGGCTTCGCCAAGCAAATTCTTCGTCTACGCAATATTTGCGAGATTTTCACCTAGAGGCCGATAAAGTCTTTACTGAGGCTTTAACTGCTGCAAAAGCCAAAGGTATTCTTCCTGATATCCAAGCCCCTCATACCAACCGAAAACCTATCAATTCCCCTATGGTTCTGGAAAAAATAGACATTCTCCTGGGGCCCCTCAAGGCCCAATTATTCAATGGTGATCCAGTTGTCCGAGAGATCGCACCCGGTCTCTGTGTTTTAGATTATACGTTGAAAACAGACCCGATTGATCCTGCCTTTATGGAAAAGACCTCCCCCTCAGAAGTCTTAGGGAAGGTGTTGGATACAATCGGCGCAACACCTTCCACCTATATTGCCCAGAAATATGCCACCAATTTAGACACTATTTGCCAGGGAATACTGCAATCAGCACAGGAAAAAACGACTATTCCCGAATTAGCTCCTACCCATAATAAACGTGAACTTTTCACTTCCACCATGACACTCGAAAACATCGCCCTTCATTTAGGAGACCAAAAAGCCAATGTCTTTGATGGCGAACCCGTCATTCATCAAATTCCACCAGGACTTTGTGCCTTGGATTATAAATTAAAAACAGATCCTCTGGGCGAGGCCTGTTTGGGGAAAACAGACCCAGCAGAGGTTTTAGCGGAGCTGGTGAAAACCCTTGGCGCGACACCGAGCATTGATGCCGCCTTGCTTGTAAAAGATGAAACCCTTAACAATCAAACCACTGTGAAAAACCTTTTAACTCGCCAAACCATGACTGAACTGGGAGAAATGGCTGAACAGGGTACCGGAATCGGGGCCATGGCGTCTGTTGCTGTGCATCTGATTCAGGGTTTAGATGGTGTGATCACAGAGGCAAATCAAGAAAATCCCCTCTTGGCTGATTCTTTAAAGCACATCGGCAATCTCATGGAGGTCATGGCAGTTTCCGCCGATCACCCGGAGCAATTTTCCAAAGCCATTAACTTTCTCATGGAAGAATTGACGCTGGTATTGGCGATTACCAAGCCCTATAGTGCTGAGCAATACACCCAAGCCATTCAAGATATTCAAGCAGAACGGTTGCCTTCTTTGGCTGGGATGGAACATGGCGTAAAACAACAGGCCATTGGCTATGCTTCAAGTGGGATGGATGCTTTGAGTACAGCGTTGGCAGCAGCACGTAAAGTCTCAGAAACCAGTATTCACCAATTTGTGGACAATAACCAACCCAACCTGAACTATTTTGAAGTACCCGAATTGCTTCATGGGGGGCAATCATCGGCTGAAGCTCAGCCGATTATCACAGCAGCCTTGAATCCGAGCACTCCCAATGCGGCGGTAAATTTGAATGCCCTAGCAGATAAAGTAAAAAGAAATATTTCTGACAGCGGCCACGATCCCACCACCCTGGTGCTGGATGTGACCATTGAAAAGAACAAAGATGAATTGAACGACCTATTAAGCCAATTCAAAACAGAATTGGAAAATGGCAAACTCAATATCATTCTCTGCAAGAGCTATCAAAAATATGGCTCTTTGGGAACTGGCAAGCTGATGGCTGGCAACATTACGGTTATTAACAATGGTGATGAGAAGTTTAGCAACTGCACCAAATTTGTACAAGACGCTTCAGAAAAATTGGGCAATCTGAGCGAATCAGCGGGAAAACTTCAACAAGAAGAAAGCCAATTGATGACCCATATTCTCAAACATGCCTCTGGCGATGAATTGCTTCTGATTCAAGATGCAGCCCAAAAAGCCAAGTTTATTGATCAGTTCTGTTTCCCAGCCGGCATAACGGATCCACAGCATGTGGATGGCTTGCCCTTTGTATTGCGAGATGGGGCAAGCCCGCAGATGAAACTATTACAGATTGACCTGCGCGACAGTTTTAGCTTTTTGAATACCTCCTATCTCGATTTTAATGGCCGAATCAATCCCGGTCATGAGTCAGAGGCTCGAATGGTAGAGCAGTTTTATGCCTTAGGGCAGGCCAGCACCCTAAATCATGCATTTAACAAAGATGATTTAACCCTTAAATTAAACAAACTCGATCTCTTATGCTTTCCCAATTATGAGCTGCATCTAGCGACGCTCTCGGAGGGTTCTATTTCAGAGACAATCAAAACAGGGGATTTGAGTCAAATCAAAACAGCCCTTGGAAACCCTGCAGACGATTCAGAATTGATGAAATTTGCAAGTTTATTTCACTCCCTACGTGGAGTTAACCAAACACCACAAGAAGTTTGTGACGCCGCGCTTACAGATTTGATGGGCAGGTCACCTTTGCAAAACAGTGAGGTTTTGAATAATATCCGTAAATTCCAACCCAGTATTGCAGCCTCATTTTTGCATCTTTTAACAGCAACGTCCCCTCAATCTTTGAATGATCCAACAGTAATCAATGCCTATCAGTCTCTGATTGCTAGCAATTTTAGTCGTGGAGGCAGTGATGCCGTCTCTCCAAGCACCCGTATAACAATTATACGTGAATGGGCCTCAGTGGCACTGCAAACACCAACAGAGCAGAGCATTGCTCTGTTGACAGCCCATACAGGAGATATTCCTCCTCATCAGCGCTTAAGCAGCTTGGAGAACATCGTCAAGAATGACTACTTCAAGACGGATCACATAACCCCGTCTCAAAAAGAGCTTATCGAAAGCGCAATAAAAGATGCGCCTATCCGTGAAGTATTGAGCTTGGTTAATAGCTTAATCACAAAACATCAAGAAATACAACAACGTTTGATTCAAGATCTGCAAAAAAAAGGACAGGATCTTGCTCTGATTTACCCGAACACCGATGAGGAAAGATTTACACAGTTAACTGCGCGTCTGAATACAGGAAACCTGGCCGAAGCGATTGATATTATCAATCATCAATTTTTGGCAGGTGACGCTCCTGTTCAGCCAGCAATGGGAATGCAGTTTAAAAATCTACGTAAATTCTTGATAGCGAGCCAATCTCTTGAAAGCCATAAAGAAAAGGCCAATGCCCTTCTCTCTGTCATTGAGGAACAAGCAGTGGACACTCATTCTCAATTCAATATCCACAGAGGGCTTTTTGAGGCCGATGTGCGAGCCCCCCAAATGCATGAGAAAGATTTGAGCGCACGTTTAGCAGGCTTACGGCAAAGCCTTAATTTGTTAACTTAAATCACTCACCGCAAGCCGAGCGATTTAAGCATTTTGCATCGTTTTAAAGATTTGACTTCTGATCGTCCTACACGCAAGAAGAGAATCAGCAAAATCTAAATAAGCTCTCTTATTCAAAATATTCTCCTCTTTTTCTTCTAACCAATCTATAGGTTGAATAAATTGATTAAAAACCAAACCGAACAAATCTTTTCCTATATCCAAGATAAGAACAACAGCTTGAGAATTCATGGGTGCAGCATTAAGATTCAACAATTCAGCAACAGAGAGCACAGGAACCAATCCTTCATGCCAATTCAACAATCCCATGGCGCAGCTTACATCTTTGATGGGCAAAAAATTGCCTTTGCTCTTTTCAAAGTGAATCATTTCATGAGCCAGATCCGCTGGAATACATATTTCTTGATCTCCAACAGAAAACAACAGCCCCAATCGCTCAATGAGCGAGAAGGTATAAGCATTTTCGCTCTCCGTTTTATTTAATAGATCATTTTCCATATCAGCGATTAAATATGAAAGTGCAATATTTACAGAGCGTGTTCCAGTTAGCTTCTGATCAAGCGCTTTCTCTTCTCGAGCAGTTTGAATCAAGGCATTAATTGAAAAAGTTTTTAATATTTTAATCCATTTTTGCATATTTTATACTTGCTTTTATGATTTAAGCCAATTTATATAATTTATTACAATTTAATTGTGACACCGAAAGAATTCTAAACAGGCATTCATTCAGTATAACAAAATCCAATGAGGCCATCAAAAAATAAAAACGACCTGTGCCAATTCAAGAAGTTAAACCGTTCAAGAGAATAAAAGCGCTCTTCTCTTTATCTCTCTATGTTCTTGCAAGGTGACGAAAAATACTTTAGAATACACACAAATATTGTGTAATCGGAATAAGTATCTTTGTCTAAAAATTTGGCAATTCATTCAACATTTGTTCAATTTATACTCAATTGTTTAGAAAAAACAAGCGTTCATTGGGTAAAAATAATATTTCTTGTCTTTCAATTGGGTTTTATCAGCGATGCCTATGCATTTGAAACCTTTTATAGAAATCAAGATTTTCAAATGACCCGCGAATCTCAGGATCTTTTTTATCGCCAGATCAAGCCTATTTTGGATATGCGCTGTGTTTCCTGCCACTCTTGTCGTGAGGCTGAATGTCGTCTCAAACTCACTTCACCTGAAGGCCTGATTCGTGGGGGGCATACCCAACAAATTCACGGCGGCGATCTTTTTTCTGTACAAAGAACCCAATTATTTCATGATGCAAAGAGTGAAGAAGCGTGGAGAGAAAAAGGATTTTATTCTGTTTTAAACACTCCTCCTCAGATCAAACTGAGCCTTCAGGGTTCTCAACCCACAGATCACTTGGGAAGAAACTCTATTCTGACTGCGGCTTTGCTCAATCGCTATACCCCTCAAGAAAAACTGAACTCAATCAATTTGATTGGAACAGAGCATCAGTATTGCGGCAAGGGCAGAGAATCGTTTGACGATGTTCCGGGCATGCCCTATAAAATGAGTCCGCTTAACCCCCTAGAATTCACCACGCTTTATAACTGGGCGCATTCTGTCGATTCATTGGCTTTGCCCTCTGCGGAAACGCTTTTGAAACTGAAAACGCCCAAGAATCCAAAACTTATCAACAGGTGGGAACAGTTTTTTAATCACCCAAGCGCAAAAGCAAGGTGGACTTCAAGATTTTTGTACGAGCATCTCTTCCTTGCCCGGTTTTATTTTGAAGAGTCTCCAGGAGAGTTTTATGAACTGGTCAGGTCAAAAACTGCGTATCCAGCGCCCATAGAAGTCACTCCCACCCTTCACGCCTACGAAGCACCCGAATTTAAAAACTTCTATTATCGCTTGCGAAAAGTTCACTCAACCATTGTAGACAAAAATCATTTCGTTTATGAAGTGAATGACTCTACGCTTCAAGAGCTGAAGGATCTGTTTTGGAATCTGGATTGGGGCTCAGAAAACAATCAGGTAAAATTCAACTTCAACAATAGCAATCCCCTGGTAGCGTTCAAACATATACCCGCCAGCAGCAGGTATCTTTGGATGCTCAAAAATGCACATCTCTTGCTGGATATTTCCGCCAGGTCTCAGAACTGCCGCTCTGAAGGGGCTGCTGCTCCCTATTGGGACAATATGCTTCACGTGTTTATTAAACCTGAAGCAGATGCAAGCGTTGTTTATGGAAAAAAGTTCTATGATGAAGCAGGGCAATATCTTCCCATTCCCAACTTAACGGGCGGAAAAATAAATCCCTTTAGCAATTTTATTCAAGAACAAAGAGAATACGCCGCAGTTAAGCAAAAATACTCTCAAAAGCTCCATCCCAAAGGACTTCGGTCTGAAGATATCTGGCTCGGTGACAAGAACCAAGATCCAAACGCGATAGTGACAGTACTTCGCCATCAATGGACGGCCTCAACGGTAAAGGGAGCAGCAGGAAAACTGCCTCGGTCTGTTATGATGTTGGATTTTGCTCTGTTTGAGAGATATTTTTATCTCTGCAATGTTGCAACAGAGGTTTCTGAAGCCATGATTAGCCAATCCAGAGTGGTAACCTATCTTTTTGATGTTAGAAAAGAAGGTGAAAATATTTTTCTGTCTTTCATCCCTAAAAAGTATCGAAACAAGATCCGAGCCTCTTTGGTAGAAGGTCTAGACCCCAATGACCAATATGTAAATGCTTTCTCTTATCCCTACAATCAAGAAAATGGTTACAGGTTTGAAAAAGCAACCTCTTATCAAGACTTTATGGCTGAATTCCTTAGACAAACCTTCAAACCAGAGGTTCTGGGCAAGAAAAGTTTTGTTTTCAAAGCTCTCGGGCCTGTACGTGAAAATGAAGTCAAAACAAAGCTTGAAAAGCTAAGTGAAGTGAGAGGGGGAATGGGCACCCAGATGCCCAATGTCTCTTACCTGAGAATTACCCAAGCAGATGGCACAAATATATATTATACGATCACAGCCAATCGTTATTATAAATCGAGGAATCAATTGGGGTTCATCGATCCCAATTATGAAAAGTCACAAAGAAGCCCAGAAAGAGATTCTCTTGAAATTTTTGAAGGAATATTTGTTAATTTCCCTGAAAAAATCTACCTAATTCAGGCCTCAGAGCTGGATACGTTTACAAAAGATTTGCAAACACTTGCAAATCGCGAACAATTTTTAGCCTTCAATCAAAAATATGGCTTGGATCAAAATGCTGAAAATTTCTGGCCCATTCTGGACGAAATAAATGCTACGCATATCCGAACAAACCCAATTCATGGCGGAATCATTGATCTTCATCGCTACGGAAGCTTGGATCAGAAATTACCACTCTAAACAAAGGGGTCGGCGAGTCTCAATCTGGTTTTCAACAACAATATCCCCAACAGATTTGACAAAGTCCCAGTCTTGGCTTACGAAATAGAAAAGGGCAACAATACGAACAGGATTTGACTTGGCAATACATCACCGTCATGGCTGACACCTGCTTCGAATGAGATCTTCCCAACCCAAAGGTTTCGCAACCGCCATAAAGTCATCGCTGGGCAGGCAAGTGATAGTGACCTGTTCATGCCTAAAGGGATGGGTAAAGCGAAGCCCAATAGAGGCCAAGAGTAGCCGAGAGCAATCAAAGTGGGCTTTGAAAATATCATTGTGAACTTTCTTGCCATACTTGGGATCACCAATAATAGGGTGTGAGATATGTTTCATATGGTAACGCAATTGATGCCTTTTTCCTGTTTGGGGTCTAAGTTCAACCAGGCTGTAGCGGCTCTTCTCATACCTGTCATTGGCAATCTCAAGCTCGCATTTTGCAAGTGTAGAAAGATCTGTAATGCCCTGTTGTATATTGGTTTTGAAGTATTTATCTTGCTGGGCTTTAACCGGGTAATCAATATGTGCCTGATCAGGCGAATAGCCTCTGACAATGGCGAGATAAGACTTCTGGATCGTATGATTTGAAAATTGCTCAGAAAGCCGTGAGGCTGCTTCAGAATCAAAGGCAAAGATAAGCAGCCCCGATGTGGGTTTGTCGAGCCTGTGCAGGGGAAACACAGGCCGGTCAATTTGAACTCTGAGTTTTTGTACTGCAAACTCGGTTTCTGAGGCATCGATCGGGGAACGATGAACCAGTAAACCTGCAGGTTTATGAATCGCGATAAAGCGTTCGTCTCGGTAAATAATGGGGAGTTCCATAGGGCTATGATACCATTGCAAGCGTGCATCAACGAGTGTGAATCCATTTAGCTACAGCCTGAGTACGATTCTTGTGTCTGGATCCCAGACATAATCCATAGGACAGATATATCCTCTCAGCCATAGTTTTTCATCCATTTTTCTTATGTAAAACCCTTTTGGGAAATCGTCATTTTGCTCTCGTAATGGCTTCGAAAATAGTGTGAGGGAGCCTTTGGGGGCTTTATTTTTTCCAGGCTCTATTACTTCTTCTTGTTGCAAATACTCAAGTCTCAGATATGGCCCCATATCCAATTCACATGGTTTTAGACCTATTTTTTCGCATTTATTAAAGATTTCTCTAAATATTGCACCCTGCGTAAAACCCAAATCACCAATCGACAATTCAATAATAGTTGTATTTTGACTTATTGGACTTGTTTTATACAAATCGCTTGAAAACAATACCTGTGCGTATTCATTTAGCAATATATTGTTACTTCTTAATTTAGAGAGAAGCTCTTCTTTATCAAGCCCGCCATAGCTTAGGGTTCTCTTTTTCACTTTTTCTTTATTTAAGATGATATCAATTTCGTTTTCCATACTATTGCTCCCACAAAAAATCGCGAGCGAAGCGAGACATCCTCATCCGCTATTGCTCAGCGTAGCAAGCTTTATACCTTTGGGGTAGTGGGCCCAAAAGGTCAGCAATGCTGTCTCCATGTGGAGTTTGAAGTTTTGCTACGTCTTTCGTGGAATGAAAACCACCGCATGAGGATTCAGGGTTTGGCTGCACGGAGTATCCTTACCCGCAGCGGGGTCAGTCGGGTGGTAGAAAGGCTTGAAAAGGCCGGGCTGGTTTTCGTCTGGTGAATAGGTCGGTAAAAACAAAAGTTGCAACCTGGGGTGACGCTCAAGAAAGCGTTCAACAGCTTTTGTTTTATGAACGCTGTAATTGTCCAAGATCATGAAAATGTTCTGTCCTTCAAAACGATGTACCACCCTGGCGTAAGAACAACAAAAATTCTGATGTCCGCTTGCGTTTAAATACGCGATAGACAAAGCTTGCTCGGTACGAGTCAATAGCACCAAAGGCATATACACGCTGGTTTTTACCCGAAGTTGGAATCTGACTCATCTGCATAAAGCAAGACATCTTCAGGCTGAAGAGAAGCTTTGACGGATTCAATCAAGGCCAATTTCTCTGCTTTTTGAGGGCATCTTGCATGAAATAGCGAAGCGTTGACACTCTTAGCTCCAGATAGCAGGTGATTCTTGCTAAGGGGACAGATAATTTTAAAGGGGTTTCTCTACACGTAAACGGCATAATACCGTATTGTCTGTTTCCAGGTCAGACCCCCAGATAAATTGAGCCCGAGAGTCCCAACTGATTTGATCATAACCGTCTTTGGGGCCAACTTGCGCTTTGCTATAAATATGGGCGGCCTCCCATTGGCTATCGTCGAAATCCGGGTCAGCCCAACCACTGGGTTCTGCCTGTGAGTTAAAGGTACAAGGGGCCTTCCCTGCCACTGGCTGGGAGACTTTTTCACAACTTTTATCCAAGGGAGCTTGGTGAATGACCAGACATTTCCAATTTGCATTGCTGACAGCCACTTTCTGACCTGTTGTCATGTCTGTAAATTGGGCAATGGCCCCGCCATCTCCCATTTGTTGATTGGGCTGGCCAATATATTCTAAGCCCGTATCGTTGGCTTTATAGTCTTTGAGCACCAGAGCCAAGACAAAGGGGTAATCACTTTTAAAACTGAAAGTTTCAGCGTTAAAAGAGCGCTCAGTGGTAATCGGCACCGAATCTTCCAGCAAGGGCTTCCCATTGAGGTAAAGAGAAAACCAATTATCTACCCAAACTTCGCCTCTGATGCTCAGGCTTCCAGATGTCTGGGCCACCTGTGCTGGGGAAACCCCTTGGGTGTTCTGGGCCGGGCTTGAAGGAGCCTGAGGCTGGCAACCCTGTAAGCCCGCCAGGCATAAAAATCCAGTCAAGAGTGTTTTTGAGCTGAGATTCATATTTTTACTCGCTTTCTTTGCTTGAGATCCTATTTTAATCTTTCAGATTAAGCGGCAAATAGCGTGAAATTTGAAGTTCCAAAGAAGAGGGCGTACTCTGTAAAGTGACAAAACCTTTGGAGAACGCCCAATGGAAATTATACCCGAATTTTTGAATCAGTTTGCCGGAAATTTCACACGTCCCACTTTCAAGTATTTTGTACGCTTGATGAAAGGACTTTTAGAAGTGCCTGGGCCAAAAGCCATAACTGAGCTGAATCGTGAGAAGCCAACCGTTTTGAAAGATGCGATTGCATGATTTATGCTACAACTATGTTGACAAACACCGGTTTAGAGATAAAGTTAATTTTCATAATATTCAGAAATAATTTCAAAATTTTCACAGCCCGAACTAGATTTCAGGTAACAAGTTGGCTTTCCGACAAGTTTACTGGGTTTGAGGCTTCTCTCCCAGCATGAATGAAGGGAAACCCGCTTTGTGAGAGTCATCGGTATTTATGCCACAACGCCTTTTATTCACTCTAAAAATTATTACTTTAAAAAACATTCTTAAATTTAAGCGTTAGATTTAATATGTTTAATCCAATCTTGAGTTCTATTCTCAGAAATAATTTTTTCTGTATGCTTGATAAAATCTAGTAACCACTCCCAAATGCTATTTTTATATTGGATAATTTCTCCATCATCATTGTAAAGATAAACAATTTCACTATCTGAGTTTGTCAAAATAAAATTTGGGTTATCACCTCCATATCTAGCAGAAATGACAAAATAATCTGATGGCATTTGAGGTATTTCTTCAGGACAATTTTCTTCTAGACATTCTTTGGTTATTTCTTGTATGTTATGCCTTATATTTTCGTTTGCTTCGATTAATCTATCATAATAAAAAGCAAATTCATATTTATCAATTAAAATTCCTGCATTATGACCAATTAATTTGAGGAAATTTCGATAGTTTTCATTAAAAAATCCATAAGTATTTTCCAAATCTGTTATTTCATCTTCAGTACAACCTTTTAAATCTGTTTCACTGCTGCATATTCCACTTTCTAATAATCTATTCTTTAGTTTCTCTTCAAAATGATTCATTAATTTTGTCCTTTCCCTTGAATAATTGTTAGCTTAATTCCTGGTCTTAACTCATTAAATGCCGGTATTGCAAGATTTCCACAGGAAAAACATGATTTTCTATCAACTAGAATTGTAAGTTCGCCCTTACTATCTGCTGATGTTTGCTTAAGTAACTGCTCTAAAATATTAATTTCACCATCAGCTTTTCTTGCAGTCCCATTCACATAATCCCAGGGTAGAACTCTATTTTCAGAAGTTCCGGGAGCAAATCCAGTTATGTTTTTTTCACCTGAAACACCCTTTAAATTAATAGGCTTCCCATCAATAGTCCCTTGAGCTACTGAAACAGATTTAAAACCATTTTTTATATTATCTCTATAATTACGTTTTACTCCATCTAATTTGGCATTTTCAACAGCCTCAGCACGAACAGTTTGTAGTATTTTTTCTTGTTGGTGATTTAAACCAAGTCTGAATTCAGGTAAAACTTTTTTTACACCAAAAGGTCTTCTTAATGTTTCGTACAATGAAGTAAAGGTTTCTTTTAAGGATGTTAACGCTTTACTTCCCTGTCGTTTGACAGCACTTTTTATACTTGATAAATAACGTAATGCAGCTTGAGGACTAACCTGTTTTAGTTTTGATACAATTTGAGCACTTTTAGCTGAAGTGTATGCAAGAAAACTATCTATGCCGACCAATGCTACTGCATCAGCAAGCTTTTTTCCTGCTTGCTTCAAATCTCCATGAGGATCCGATATTATATCCGCTGCTTCTAGAACATTTTTCGCAACAGTATATGAACTCGTGCCCACCCCAATTCCTAATGCTGTAACGGCAATTCCATCAGCAACTAAAGGAGCTCCAAACATATGAGCTGCAGTGTACGCAGAAGCTAAAACAGCCATACTTGTTATGACTTCCGGTGTCAACAAAGCTCGAACATGTTCTTTCGTAGCCTCTGGAAGGTTATCTATCAAATGTTTTTGTAGCACTTCTTTCGTTCTAGAAAAAAGCTCTTCATCACTCATTGAGATACGTTCTTGAGGAGATATTTTTGTAGCATTAGCATTATTGATAGTTACAGATTTTTGATGAATTTCACGAAGACGGATTCTGGATACCCCTTGAAATTGAATTTCACCATTTATAGGATTAAAATTGCTTTGCAATAGCTTTTTAACATTTTGCTCACTGGTTAAACCAGCAATAAATTGACTTTCAGATACAGTGATTTTTCCATCTTTATTGGCCTCTTTTAGCAGTTGTTCAACTTCATTTTGAGTAATACTACCACCAGGCGTTTTTTCCGCATTGGTAGCAAGCTCTTTTGCTTTTTTAAGTAATTGAGGGCTAATATTATTAACTTTAAAATCCATAGTTGAACTCCTTTCTTAATAAATTATGTATTATCAGTCGCCAAGACGATATTCTTCTTTTAAACCACTTGCGCCAGTCAAGTGGGTGCATATGTTGCAAGGCAAGCAGGGCCTTGAATCAGGCTCTTTTTCATGCGCTAAAATTTGAGTCATACTGACCTTTTTCGCCTCACTGTGTTATTCTCAAGGCGCAAAGGCGTATCATAATTGGGTTTTACCCTGATTGTCCTTGCAACACCGCAGATATCTTGCGACCGAAGGGAGACAAGATGATCTGCTCTTGTTGGCCAAATTTGAGTACCAAATAATTTTTAGATAAATGCTCATTCATGGTTGCGTTTGACAAGGAAGATTAAAGACGCCACTTGATAGACAAACGTCTTGGAAAATGCATGTTCTACAGCAGAGGAATTGTTCAAATGGCCAGATTTCACAAAAGGCTTCTCCCGAAGGTCGACTACGCTTAAATGAAGATGAACTCGGTATCTGATGGCTTTTTGCTGACGTTACTTGTTGATGAGCACAGTGATGCAATTCTAGCGCATCTGCTCTAAAAAAGGACTTTAAATCAAAGTCACGCCTTACAATTGGTACAGTTGTATTTGCAACACCACAACTATTACAAGAACTCCACTGATAATAATGGTGAGTGGTCAAACAATCAGAGTTTGTTGGACTATGTAAAATAAAGTGTTGAAACTCGCCTGTAACAAGATAAATGTGGTCTTCAGACGGTGTAGAGCGGTCTTTCAGCTCAATAACACTTTTTAAATCCTCAAAGCTCACACTACCATAATGGTGGTTTAGTGTTTGCGGTTGAAATTGCCCTCCTGTCATGTACCCTTCAACACGCTGGAATAGCTCATCTGAATATTGTTGAACAGACTGCAAATGGTGTCCTAAGCCTGCATAGTTACCTGGCATATCAAATTCATTGGTGCCCCTTATGTAACACCAAGATCCATTTATCGAGTGTAGAAATACCATAGGTGAAACAATAATTTCAGCGGCTCCTCCAGAAGATACGGTACTGGGCTTCTTATGCCTAATCAAGTATAATCCCCTCAAAGCATAATCAAATAAAGATGATTTGAACCCAATTTCACCAATGTTGATTTCGTGGAGAGTCTCTCTCAAATTAACATAAGCGAGTTCACCAAAAATTATATTTAGGTTGCTCTCAATTTTCGCGTGAGAAGAAAATAGTAAGAGCTGATCATTTGTGAAATTTGGTGTATCAGAAAAAATTTTATCAGGTTGTGTAAAAATCAGCAGCCACTCGCCATTGGTGATAGCCACTTTTTTAGGGTAACTATTTGTTCTAGAATAAATTGCCTTTACATATCCTTGAAGCTGAGGAATATGCGCTTTCCAAGGCCCTGAGATTTGAGCACCTCGCAATGCTTTTGCTATGATCTCTACAATTTTCTCATCTTCAGATAACCCATTAGTTATTCCTGCACGAACCAGAGCATTTGTAGCGGGGAGCTGTTCGCTTGGACGTTTTGCCTCGAAAAGCATGAGGGGTGTAATACTGGTTCTTTGTTGCTCAAATCCAAGATAATCAAAGTACTGCCATTGATTTCCTGTAACATGGCTTTGCGGCTCAATGACAGTGTTAACATACTCCAATGTTTGTCTTCTATCTAACCTGGCAGTTGTTGTATGCCAGTTGAGAGCATTCAGGAATGGATCTAAGAATGTTAATCGCAACTGCGCTTCTAAAAGGCCTTTGTTTAACTCATCTTCAGCAGATTGTGTTGCGGCTGGACTTAAACCCGCAGCTTGATTTTTTCTCGCAAAAACTTCTCTTATCTTGTCATAAATTGGGTTGTAATGTTGTTCGTACTCAGTTCGAAATTTCTTATAGAGACTCTCAAAATCAGTTGCATTTCGTGTTAAACTCACCGTAGCACTTCCTCGAGCTGATACGTAAGTTCCCGGGCCTCTAACCAGCCGGCGTTAACAAATAAATCTAGGATTTGTATAAGAGACGCTTGATTTGCTGAGTCTTGAAGTACATAACGATGATCTGCAAATAGTTTGTTTAATATTTTAATGATGGTGTCTTTGGCTTGCCATTCGTACTCATATCCACCGCCCTCACTTTTTCCCAGAATATAACTTAGATGATGAAATACTAAGGCTGGGTCAACGTGGATGCAGTTTTCAAGTAATTCAATTAGATGATGAATAATACTAGGATGCCTAAACGTGGTTAACTCTACAAGGAACTCTCCTATATGCTCTAAGAGAGATTGTAACGGAAGATTAATATCAGGTTCGTTTTCAGACAAATTACTATTTTTTGAACTTTTCACTAGATTCTCTGAAGCAAAATAAAATTGAGCTGCGATCTGATCTGCAACACCAATAATATTTGTTCTGATTTGGAGTCCTGTAGAAGAATCATCGCTTTGAACCAGAGATTCCTGCCATGAAGCCAACAGCCTAGAAAGAACTTCTTTAAAGAACAATTTCAATTTGGATTGGATACCGGCTTCTTGATTAGTCAACTGTTTTCGCAGTGAAAAGATTAGCCCTCGAAACTCTTCGCTATATTGTGGAAGTAGCTGTATTGAATCACCGAGAAACTGAGACATGCGTTTATTATTAAATATATATAGCCAAAGATGAATAAATAAGCATGTTTCTCTCACTTTTTCTGATGATTCACTCGTTTCAGGTTGAATATGATTAAATAAAACCTCTGTCATGGACTCGATTCGGTTTGGATGTAGTTTGGCGAGATTTATTATCCAAGGATTTAGTCCATAGAAGACTTTTATGCAAGTTTCATGCTGAAAAAATCCTTCTAGAATTTCCCAGAATAAGTTTTGATGGTCTCTATAAATGTTAATTAGATATGAGAGAAGTTGATAACGTATTGAAGGGTCAGGGTCTTGAGCAAATACCTGGATGGCATCTAAGAGGTCTTTATCTTGCATGTAAAGCTTGTGTCTTACAAGGAAAGTAATTGCTCGTGTCGTTGATACGAGGGGAGTAGATGAATATAATGAAGATTCGTCAAACTGTTTGTTTACTCTTTCCCAATCCTCTTCTCTTGGCAATCCTTGGGAAAGGAGTAGAATTTTTTTGATAAGTTCCAGGTCATTAGGTTGTAGTAACTGGGAAACATCTTCGTTTGCTAAGAGAGTAAAACATCCCTCCGTTAGGTTGCTCCATGCCTGTTCTAAACTACCTTCAGTGTTAGTGTCATGATTAAAGTTCTTTAAAAAAGTGAATAACTCACCTAATTTTATTGGCAACTCAATGGACAATGTAGCATGTGTTATTGAACCGGATTGGTATGCAGACATCATCGATTGCAAGTCTTTATTGAACTGTTTTAAACGGACTGTTTCCTGATCTTCAGGCGATTTTTTCGATCTGGAAGTGCCAAAGAAAAACTCATAATCCTCATCGTCTTCATCTATTGGCTGAAACCTACTTGAGCTAAACAAGGGAGTATTTGGAATAAACTTTTGTGAAGGGTCATTAAGTAATTCTTTAATCTCTTCACTTTGAATATTTTCAGGAATTAAACAAGTGATGAACTTATTTCGAGCTCTTTCAGGCTCATGTAGGATACCAGCACCATATAAAGGGATTGAAAGAATAGTTTGCTCAATTTTTTGCCTGTCTTCCCTTTCAAGCGTGGGATGAAGAATGAGAATGAGTTGTCCAAGCGCATAGGATGTATCTGGAGCAATGAAAAGCTCGGGTGTCCAAGTTAACTCTTTTATGAATAATCCAATGGCTACCGGAGATTTTGCCCCCCACTCAATTAATCGTTTCCAGAGAACAGCTTGGACATTGTTGTGAGTAAGGAACAAGAGCAATTTATACAATAGTTCAATGTTCCCAGAAGTACTTAAACTAAGAATATAGTTCTCAAAAGAAATTAATATCTTCTTGGCTGAATCTCTATCGTAGGTATCCCCATAATCCCAAATATAGCTATGATCATAGGCTATTTTGGCAGTAGTTCCCTTGAAGTAAAAGTCTCGAATAGGTTCGTCTTTTGTGTGGTGTTCTGTTTGTGCATAGTAACTAACAATGTGAATGAGGGCCTCAGTTGCTTCAAGGGGACACTTTTCAAGAAAAGAGTTAAAATCTTTAGCAAGTGAATATCGAACACCTTCATAGTCCTGCTTAACGGTCGAGTGAAGACCCAATATCTGTGATGGTGGCCCAATACTCGAAACTTCAGTGCTTGTTTCAGTATATTCAAATACTTTTATATATAGGTCTTTAGCAAATTCAGGTGATATTTCATAAAAGTTTTTTAGCCCATTAGCTATCCAAAACAACTCTTTGCTACCATATTGTTGAATATGAGGCATTCGAATTGCTTGCCGGAGCAAGGTGTCAGATTCAGTTGAGTTACTATGGAAAGTCCAGCAGACATTCCGGATTCCTTCTGTAGAGAAAAATAAATTCACTTCTGGTTGTCGCCAAGCCCAAGCCAATAGCCTTCGAGCAGATATACCTGCATTTTGCAATGCAGGCTCAGACGAGGGTAAGTTTTTTGCCTGTTGACAGATCAGCCGAAGAAGTTGACTTGCATGTACAAAAACTTCTTTTCGCTCATGTCGAGAGGCAACTTCAATAAATTGACTCCAAGACAAAATATCAAAAGAATCATTATTTTTCTTAGCAACAAGGAGCGCGCCAATAAGATGTTTGAGCATCTCGTCTGCAATGCTCATCTCCGTTTCGATTGGTGATGCCAACTTGAAAATTAGTGGATGATAATCAACCAGACAATAAGGTGACTCACTTATTGTCATAGCTGGGATTGTTTTAGCTATGCCAGACGCCTGGGAAGATGCTTGTAATTGAAAAGATATACCCCAAAAGTTTTCTTTGTCTTGACGCCAAAGATCCTGAAAGAACATGAGTAGGCTGGGTCTGATAAACAGCAGTTTTGCCGGTTCACTGAGAGCGTTAATTAAATCTTCGTCCTTCAGCCGCATTAGAAATAGTCTAAAAATAGCGTAGTCAAAAATAATATGGTGGGAAAATGAGAGATGCTTTATGCTTCTCTGTACACTTTCACTTAAGACATTTCGCTGAAGAAGGTATACTAATGGGCCGCTCGATATGGGTGAGCTTTCATCTAACACTCTCATTCTCTGCTCGGATACCATTGTGTTAGTCAGTTGAGCTAACACACTTTCTCGTGCCCTACTATCTGAAAAGTTTCCAATCACAACTTGGTTCCAGTATAAGTCAAGCAACTCTAAGCGAGATTCAAATAAAGCAAGTTTATCGATCTCTACATCATTTTCAAGTAGCTGAGCAATGAGTTTGAAATTGAATAAATTTTTGCATAGTTCATATAGCTTGCTATCAGTTTGCAAGGCCTGAATGAATTGATGAATTTTTGAGTGTTGCCGTGCTAAGCTATCAAGCTCAAAATTGGTAAGCCTAGGGATATTTATATGCGATACTTTTGAGAATTCTGAATCAACGAATACTCTCTCTGGGGGAGTTCCACGAAAAATTTGTCGCAAGGCATCACTATATCGTAGGTCAAACTTGCGTATCGAAACGATAACTTTCCAATGATGCGTTTCAAGCAGATTCTTGTTCTTGATCAATAACCGGAAAGTAGCTTGGGATTCAGCTGTTCGAGCAGCGTCCATTGCATCAATGATTAAAAATTTAGGTGAGGTTGGCCAGTTCTCAAGAATTGCTTCTATAGGATGTTCTAAACCTATTTCTTGTTGCAGGCTCGGCAAACTGGCCGCTTCAAATTGGTCTGCAAGAAATAGGAGATATGGTTGGGCTGTATGCTTAAGCTTTGTCACTAGATCAAAAATTGCACCTGACTTTCCTGCGCCAGGGTCTCCAACAACAAGAAGATAAGGATAAGTGGTGGCTGCATCTATTAAGGCGGCAGAAGAGCTTCGTTGAATATTTAAATTATTCTCGTGTGTTTCGTCAAGAAAAATACAAGATTTTTCTTTTAATTCGTTATATGCCCGCTGAGATATAGAACGAAGTTTTTCTATGTCTCTTTGAAAACTTCTGACTGTTTGTAGTAATTTTCCAGAGCGTAAAAATTCTTCCTGAAGCGCATGTTGATCTAACCCTCCTCGCAAGATACTCCTTTGTTTACACAAAGCTAACAACTGTTTCCAAGCATCGTCAGCTTGGTCTGGCTCTTGTAAGACTACTTGTCTGAGGAGGTTGAGTGCTTCAATCTCATTATGTTCACTGGTATCTAAATTAAATATCTGAACCCAAGATAGTTGCAGAATTTTGGTGAGCTCGTTTTGACTTGGAAGTGTACCTTTTTTATCTTTCCAACTTTGATTAAGATGGCTACAAAAAGTTTTTAACGCAGCTTCTTGATCTTTACTTATCTTAGAATATAAGTTTTGAACGGTTTCAGAACCAGTAAGGCCTCTTACTTTATCCAGTGCTTTTTTGAGATTTAATCGCACTGTACCTGGTGAACAAGAGCTAGTAGCTAAGATAAATCGCGATTTGTTGAAGGGTGTCAACTGAGCTGATTGTAGGATAGAAAAGTACTGTTCTACAAATTGATTTGCGACACTAGCTAGTTCAGATGTGGAAGTCGTTTCGAGATTTATTGAATGTTTTGCTTGTATATAGATTAAATCTTGCTGCGATGTAACAAGTTTTAAGTCATCAATGGGCTCATCTGATTCACAGTACAATTGCTCTAATACTCTATCGGAGGGCAACTCCCACAATGGTTGAACATTTTTTTCTGCCAAAATCTGAACTGCAAACCATGCTGCAAGCTTATCCTGATATTCAAAGCCACCTTGCGCAGTTGCGCCGCCACTCTGTTTCTTCTTTGGCATAATCAATTCAGTGTTGTTCCTTAGCAGTTTTGGTGTTCCAAAATGGAACCATCGAAAAAATGAATAGCCGATTAAGCATGTTTTTTTGGATGTGCTTTAATTTTATCATTTTGTTCTTGCTGAAATAGAGACTAAAACAATGTCTTGCGCCAGTCAAGACCATAAAATTAGTTGGCCAGCCTGGTGGATTTTGTGATGTAATAAAAGGGTTCATAAGCTCACCGTTATTAGGTTTGATGGCCGTCAGGTCTGGCCAACAATCAAAATCACTTGCAGAGCGAAGCAGCGTCAAGTGCATTTTGTGCGAGTTGGCCATTTAAGTTTTAATCAGTTTGCAAATAAAGAAAATGCTTTCATCATTAAAAGTATACAGCTTCTTAAATTCTATTTTTGAAGGTTTTTTTAAGAGATTAGACATTTTATATTCCGCTATATCCACCAAATCAAGACAATTAATTTCAGACAAGGCGGTTCTAATCTGTTTGGTTGAGTGCTTATAAGTAGCTATGTTGATTTTTCCATTATTTGTTTTAACCCCCATTGCAGTATACGGATGTTTCGCATGAATATCTGATATCAAGCAATGACCAAAAGGTTTTAAAACACGCGCAAATTCAGATAATGGAATACGTATGTCTTGAACATGAGTCAACACTCTTGAACAAAGTATCCAATCAAACGTATTTTTCTCAAACGGCAAATTACATACATCCCCCTCAATAAACCTTAATTGAGATTTCGTGTAAAGGCCTTTATGATTTTTCTTGTTTATATCAAGCATTTCGCTACTTATATCTAACGAAATACATTTTTGTTTTAGTGCCAGAATATCTTTTATATAGGGCCCTGTTCCAGAACCGGCATCAAGTCCTAATCCTAGGTTTAAATTTTTTAGCCAATCAATAACTATAGGCGCTTCATTTTGTTGCCAAAATTGATACCAGTGCCAAGACTCAAAGTATTTTGCAATAATATTGTAGCCAGCTCGAGGTTCAAATACGTCATCACTTGAGGGCAGTATTAAATTACTCATTATTTGCTCTTTCCGGGAACCTGAGTGGACTTTAATTTCTGAACCTCAAGTTTAAGCTCCTCAATTTTCGCTAGAAGCTCTGCGTTTTGCAGATCTTTAAGAAGCTTTGTATCTTCAATCCTCTGTGTTAATGTATAGATTCCAGTTCTCTCGTAAAGCCACTTTGACAGAAGAGGTTCGGCTGTTGCAAAAGCAACAATTAATATGAGAGTAACACTTGTCGACAATGCAAAAGTTTTCAATTTTTTCTCAGCATTCTCCGCTGCCTTTTCACTAATACTGGTGACATCCAAAAAAGTTTGGTGATATTTTTTAGCCGCCATTGCTAAATCGCGCTCGTAATTTGTTTCAGAAATAATTTTTCTTTTTAAGTTCACAGGAGTATTATCGAGCTTATGAAAAATCATTTTTGCAATATCATCTTCAGGGAAAAAAGTAACTCTCTCTGAAGAAAAATTAACCAAAAAGCAACTTAATGGTCCTTCATATCCAGGCTCAACAATACTAGCATTAAGTAACATTACGCCCTTACTAGATAATCGATATAATGGAGAGTATGTAGCGCAAATATTATCTGGCATTTTTATGTATTCAAGTGTTTTTACAATTTTAGTTTCTGAAGGGCCTATCTCATATACAACTTTTCTTGTTTTTCCTTTACCTTGGCTGTTTGAGGTAAGCCCAATAACTTCCTCATCTCCGGTTTGAGACTGAAACACTTTGCCAACCCGTAAGATATAGCAGCAATTTTGGATGTTTTGCGGGTCATGCTTTTCAAGCAGTTGGCTCTTATGTACAAGGGCCTCAATTTCTGAATCTGCTAGAACCACTCTGTTAATTAACTCCTTTTTTAGCTTTTCCTTATTATACAGCCAACCAACCACTTGCACCTGACGCCGCTTCGCTCTGCAGGTACAAGTTGGTTGGACAATATTCAAGGCGACAAACGAAGATCATAGCTTCTCATCAAATTTCGTTAATAAGCGCTGTCTAAGATAATCAAACGAAAATCTCTTTAACTTACCATCTTGGATAAACATACAATGCCCAAGCCTGTAATCATCCGAATTAGGCAGATGCTTTGATTGGGAAGGGACAATAATAAACCCCATAAATTTTCCTAGAACACCTACTGCTACACCAAAACTATTTTCAGAGGGTAGGATCAATACGCTAGAACAACCACCGATTTCAGTTGCCATCTTAACAATCATGAACTCAATATCGTCAGTCGTTTCAAAAAATCTATCATAAAATTTAGCTTTGATATTTGGAGGCAAACTGATTTTATCTGCCGTAATAATCTTTCTTAACTCAGAATGTTTGACATAAGATTTAAACGCTTCACCATAAGCAAAATATCCTGCTGCTAAAGCTACCTTCGCAACAAAAAACAAATCAATGCCCATCTCCATTTTAAAGTTGCATTTAATTTCTCCACCTGCAGAATCAGTTAGTGGCAAAGGCCTTTTTCTCTGAAGGTCAAAAATTCTAAGGCCCTCTTGCCCGAATATTGCTTGGGCAGGTCGTCCATCTTTTAATCGAACATTTTTTATAAGGGGTTTTTCATGTTTTTTACTGTGTCCTTTAGCTTTAAATCGGTCCCTTTCAAAAAGTACTAAAAAATCATTCGCAACATCTCCATCAATACTGGAACCAACTGAAGAGTTAAATCCCCTATCAACTTCAATCACAAAATCATCACATCCACCTAAAGACAAGGGAATAATATGCTCATAGTTAAAATCTTTTGTAATCGAGTCCAAATAAATACAATACTTACTCATATTTATATATCTGCATGTTTTGACTGCGAAAAAATAATATATCCCGTATTTTAGATCTGTTGTGACAGACACCTCGAATCCAGTTACACCATAGACACTTGATGGGCAAAATCCCAAAATTGGCGTTTTGGAAGTATTTTCTTGTGTGACATTTAGACCACAGATCGAGACTTGGTGTCATCACAAAAGGTCTATTCATTAGTAAGGTAAGCTATTGAAAAATTTTCTAGAGTCTTCTATGAAATCATTCAATTTGCTCAAAGGCTCAAAGTAATAAACATCTTGCGCAGGATAACCTTTGGATGCTATATCTGCACTGATATCTATATTAAAGTTATCCTTAAGTTTTTTCATGTATTCATCATCAACCAATCCAGATTTATGTGCATACAGATGACGATGAAGCATTAACTCTCTCAATTTTATGAAATCAGGGAATTTTCCTGTGTCAGTTAAGTCAACACCTATAGAGTCAAAAACTTTTCCAATTCCTTTTGTTTTTGTTGGAGCTTGAACAATTCTCTGAAAAAGTCCAGTATCAAATCTTCCACTGTGATCACAAAGTAAAGGATCAGTTGTAAGGCTTAGCAAACTTGAATACCCCTTTTTAAGGGTATAATAGTTCCTCAAGTTGAATTCAAGTACGCTACCCAATCTCATGAACGTTGCCATATCAAAAAATTTATCGCTTAGAGTACCTGTCCAATAGTCGTAGTAATTTGCGTATGGGCCTACTTCGGCTTGGCCTTCTGGCGAAATAATGGTTTCTTTTAAACTTTTTTTAAGTACTGGTCTTAGAAAAAAATGTGTTTCAGCAACTTTGTTTATTTGGCCTATCAATGCTTCAAGTGGGGTTGGAGTCATAATCTACCTCAATTAAAAATCATAACTTGCTTTAGCCAAGTTTATGGCTTCTGTTGGACACGTGCCCGATGGGAAATTTTCTTTGAGTGAATGATTCATTTCGACCTCGCTATCAGGTATTGGGTGCCCGTCGGGCATCTGGCCAACAGCGCACATGTGCTGCGAGTGAAGCGAGTCAGTACGATGTGCATGGTTGGCCAAATCAACTCATCATTGAACTGCTATTATCATGATTATTAAATTCAAATATAAAATTTAAAATTTGGTCTTATTTCTGAAACATTTGGATTTGAAACAAGTATTTCACCAACCTTGTCTGAAAATCCAATAGTAACAGGTTGAGAACTACCAATTTTACATCCATTATAGTTTAACTTGGTTAAACCCAAGATATCTTGAGCAACACTTGATGCAAGTGAATATCCATGCTGAATATCTATTCTTAAAGGTACCGGAACTTCCCAACCATCATATGTACCAAATCTTTGCTTATATCCGCTTGACCAAAGATATCCTGAAAAATCATCAATTTCCCAAAATGATCCGCGTACGATAGGCATTTTACCTTTTCTAAAAAGTTGTGGTGCTCTGAAACTATCTTGTCTAACTCTAATTCCGATAAGTTTAGCTTCAGGAGGACATGCGCTCTGATATCCATCAAACTCCTCTTTACTGATATCTGAACGAGAATGAAGAAATATTTCCTTTAACGGCTTTCCTTCAAGCTTTTCATAGGTTGCAATGACGCCTTTTAGTAAATTATGAGCAGCATCATATGTAAGATGAAAATCTTTTTTTTCGGAGAACCAGGGGCCATATTCTCCTTGAAAAACGATCCCATCCCCAGTATTCAAAAACATCTGAGCAGCACAACAAGCAGTTTGACTTGAGATTATATTTGAAGTCCTTCTGAATGCAATACCTATATAACAAACACCTTCTCTTGCCGTTGATAATCGCCAAGGCTTTCCACCACACTTATAATATATTGTAGTGGAAAGGTTCCACATTCTATCTGAAATTGGTGTTAATCCCCTCTTTCCTTTTTCACGCTGATCGCTAAGAATCAAAGTAGATTCCCTTATTACTTGAAGTGGAATTCTATATTTCATCCCTCTTGCTTTTAACTGTCGCCGGAAGTCAAGTGAGTACTTGTAAAGCTCAGGATCATAGTCATCAAGAAAACTTAATTGCCCAGCCTGTCGATTAGAAATAACAGATTTTGATATATATGCGCCTTCTTTTTTTGCTGATTCGCTTCTAAATTTATTCCATATTTCATCAGGAACTACACATATTGCAACACCGATTTGTTCATCACCTAGAGCAGCTTTTTCTAAACCTTTTAAATATAACTCTACAAGATAAGAAACTAATTGATAAGAATCTTTATAATTTGTCAATGCACTTATGTTTAAATCCTGAATAGGGTAAGTGTTTACTGGTTTGCTTGGCCAAGGGCAGTTAAATGCAGCATGAAAACCAGGAAACGGAGGCCATAAGGAATAATTTTCTTGAGGAGCATTAAGCCAAGGTAAATTCATTACGTTAGACCAATTCTCAAAAGCCGTTATTCCGCTTTTTTCACCGATAACAATGTAAGTAATATTAGGCTTGCTTGGCAAATCTGCATCATATGGCCCAAAGAGGGTCAATCCGTCATGTGGATCCTCTACTTTTTGACCATATCTGAATTCAAGTGTGGGCTCATCATAAGCAATTATAGATTTAGTCACCAGCCCCATCCTCACTATAAATTTTCAGAATCATAATCATCGACTACATCTTCCTCGTCCGAAAAATTACTAGCATCCTCTTGTTCAGCAGATGTCTCGGTCTCACTTAAAGAAATACTCTCCTCAATACTAATTGGTGAGTTAAGGATTATTAGGCGAGAATCTATTCGGATCTGCTCTTCACCTTCACCAATAATGATTGCCTCATTTTCATTTTCGAGAAAAGCCCTAAGAGCAAGTACTTTTGTCAACCAAGTGTAGTTGAACCAAAATTTACACACCTTTTTTCTTCTGGATACTACTTGTTTTCCCGTAAATGGATTTCCTTGCAAATCTGTAACTCTTACTCTAATTCTAAGAGTAATTATCGGATTTTTAAAATCTCTAGTGTTTAATGTAAGCACTGGGCAAACATAATATTTAATAAATCCAGTACCAAAGGCTCTTTGTCCAATAACAGAACTATATGTCTGCCTACCTGTAATACTTGTATATACAATTCTATTTTTATCCAAGAATCCATCGGGGAAATAATAGTCTTTGGAAACAGGACAAAAATGTAATCCTCTTGTTAACAAATAGGATTCAAGAGATTTTCTTAATAGTTCGTTGATAATGAAATTTGTTCTAATGCCTTTAATAGTATGAATGGTGTTTACTGGTATTTTGGTGAAATGCCTAATATTTAAATCACTCAGCATTTCTGGAGAAGGTGTTTGAAAGCTTAAATAGATATCAGGCTCAATAAATTTAAAAGGCCAATCACTTTTAAATCTAGCAAGATCAGAAGCTGTTGGTGATTTATTTACTACAAATTGGTTGATAAATTTAGGGATGGTCTTTACTTCTAAACAGTTAGAAATCAATTCTTCCTGACGATTTATTACTTTTCCTGGCTGCACAATAGAGTAAAACGCTGTATTAGGGCCAACAATATTATCCTTGGGGCAAAAATTCTTTTGAAGCGCATCTACTAAAATCTGAAGACCTAATTGCCAGTTGTCAGGAAAAGAAATAACTTGATTATTTAGGTTGATATTTGAATTTAGGTTGGTTTTTTTAAGATATAGTATAAACTTGTTTTTATGTGTTTCGTTAAAAGAATCAATTACAGCTAAAATTCGAATAAAATTAGCATCTGATTGCATTAAATCAGAAACAATCGGTATACAAAGAAAAGTTTCTGTTCTTAAGAAATTATTAACACTCTTGATTTCCTGATTAGTTTCAGGTACAGCAAAAGCTTTAGCAAAGTAGTTCAGTGAAAGTAGCTTGTTTGAAATCCAATCTGCAAATATCTTGTTTTCATGCGAATATATTATTGAGATGTATTTCTTTGTTTCGCGCTTAACAAATTCTTTTTCTATTTCTAGAAATAAAGGATTGAATATTTGAGGAAATTCTTCACGAATATCTGGATATTTATTGATAACTAATAATCGAAGTCTTTCTATGTCAAAAATATCTAACTCAAAGCCATATTCATCAGAGATAAACTTTTTTTGACTATCGAACTTTTCCGATTGTACTTTGGATGTTGTAAGAAACACCAATTGATCACATGAGTGGTCATGATTGTGAATTTTCCTGGCATCAGATCTTAGTTTAGCCTGCCAATCCTCAATAACACTATAAGCAAAAATAGTTGTTATGTTCTCAGATACTGTATAGTGAATTGCATCTCTTCCTTTATCTTTAGATCCTCCCAATGGTATTAGGTTAGGAAAACCTTCTCTTATCATTAAGTCGCTGCAAAATCGCTCAAACTCTGAATAGTCTGTGAGTTTTTCAAGACAATAGGTAGTCAAATTTGATGCCATTTAAAGGTATCCATTTTCAACTTTTTAAACTCTTAAATTTTATTTTGTTAAACTAATGGTTCGCTAACCTAGCTTAACATTTAGTTACCTGACTTGAAACAAAACATTTTACCAAAATTTACGTTATTGCAAGATAAGAATGGAACTCATCAAGACTTATAAACTCATCTACACATTGTTTGAGTTCGCTTGCAGCTTGACTCCAAAAACAACACACAACTTTAATATTTCTGCTTCGAATTTTGATAATAGCTGGAACATAATCTTTATCACCAGAAACTAGTATCATTTCATCTTCTTCTTTATTAACAATCGTAAATGAATCTTCCATCATATTGGCAACAACATCCGTGTCAATTTTTTTTTCTTTGTTGCTAAAATTTCTATCATAAACTACTACTTCAAAACCATTTGCTTCAGCAGCAGACCATAAAGAGTCATTTTTGGGTGGTCTTGATCCAAATAAAACAGCTCTTTTTATTTCTGTTTTTTCTCCTCCGGTAAAATGTAGGAGTCTCCCAAAATCAAATTTCCAGCTATAATCACAAATATTTTTTTGAATAGCTTCAGATAAATTTTTCGCTTTTCCAGATTTAACTGATGCTAAGTGCATCCCTTCAATCCAGACATTTGAATTATCGACATATACTAAATTAGCCATTTTGTGCTCCTCTTATTAAATATCTTGCTTAAGTCAAGACGATGCCGTTAGTTGGCCAGCCTGGCGGGTTTTGTGATATAATAAAAGTGTTCATAAGCGCTCCATTATTAGGTTTGATGGCCGTCAGGTATGGTCAACAAGTAATTATCCAGGGGCAGGATAATCCCATCACCACCCCCAGCCCCCCTTCTCAACACAAATCCCCATCAGCTTTTCAGCCTTGCTGTATAACTCCAACTTGCCCCCCAAATCAACGAAATTTAGCATTTTCCAAACAAATCTCAATGTCCATCTAACACGCCAAAACGCAACTTATCCTGTTTCCGTATAACTCCACAAATCGGAGAATTATACTTCTGAATGAACATTCCATCTTTGAAATCTTCTTCCGTATAACTCCACTCCAGGAAGAATTATCCATCCCAGTATCTTGCCCCTGAATAATTATTCGCTTTCTGTATAACGCCACATTTCGGAGAATTATTCAGTTCTCGAATAACACCATTATATTTTCTATCCCTTATGATATCTGCAATTGGATTTTCAATCAAGTTGACGATAATTATTACAATTTTTTAAAATTAGTCACAAAATAGCTCAATGTAATCACAAAATGAAACATTGTAAAACTTTTGTCATATAGGCCACTATCTGTTTCACCCCCCAGACACGCTATAATTTGAACATGTGCAGCCCCCTCGAAAAAATCACTGAGCTGGTTCAAACATCCCAATGGGATCAGGCCTGGGAACTGTGTCAGGCCAGCCTCAAAACCAGCTCTCAAAACCCTGAGCTTTGGGTTATGCAGGGCTATCTCAGCCTGGAAAAAAGAGACCCGCAAACTGCACTGCAATCCTTTTTAGAGGCACTCGAACAGCTGCTCACAGCCCAAGATCTTAAAGCCACAGAAAACTTACTGGCCCAGGTACAGCCCCTCTTTCCAAACCTGCCTGTTCTCAGCCAAGTTAAAGCCCGCTTATTGCTCAAACAGAAACAATGGCAGGCAGCACACCAAACTTTCTGCTCTCTCTCCAAACTGCCCCAGGGAGCTTTGCCCTTTGAAGAACTTGACCTGAGCCCCACCCCGCTCAGCGTTTACCCCTTCGAAGTACAGCACCAACAGACACAACTCAGCCATCTGCTCTCAGCTCAGGCCCTGTCCTCGGAATACCGCCAGTTGCAAAGCCACTGGCAAAACCTGGCCAATACCTTGCAAACCCATCCGCCCTTTCAGGCCTGCGACATTTCAAGCCCTGGCAGCCGCTGGCTCAAGCAAGCTTTCTATGCCCCCTCTCTGCCTGAATTTGAATCGGTTATCAACCCAGCACTAGATACAGCCTCCATTGAGAACCGTTTTCTTGAAAGCGGCTGGTGTACCCTCGATGAACTGCTCATACCCGAAGCCCTGGCAAGTCTCCAGCGCTACGCCCTGCAAGCCACAATCTGGCACAAGGCCTATGCTAACGGTTATTTGGGCGCATCCTGGCTCGAAGGTTATCATCCCCAACTGCTCTTTCAATTGGCTGCTGAGCTGCCAGAACGCCTGCCCCAAATTTTCAAAGGCCTAACGCTTAAAAATATGTGGGCCATCATCTGCGATCAGCGCAGCCAGGGAACAGGGGTGCATGGAGACGAAGCCACCCTCAATCTCAATCTCTGGCTCACCCCCACCAGCGCCAATCAAGATCTTCACAGTGGGGGGCTGATTATCTATGACCAACCCGCTCCTGCCGCTTGGTCCTTTGTGGAGTATAACCAGGCCGATAAAATGCCAGAAATCTATGCTTATCTCAAAGCCACAGGTGCAAAAGCGCAGAGAGTCGCTTACCGCCAAAACCGCGCTGTGCTCTTTCGCTCAGATTTCTTCCATGAATCAGACCACTTGAATTTCAAAGCGGGTTTTGAAAACCAGCGCATCACCAGTATTCAGCTCTTTGGGGAAAAAAGAACCCCCAGCTGAGCGTGCCCGACTGTCACTTGCTTCCCCTGCTAAGCCATGCTAAAACATTAAAAACAGAAAGGCTCCATCCTCATGCGTACATCTCTGCTTGGAATTTTAGTGCTTTCAGCCCTGCTGATTTCTGGCCCCGCCGCCCAAGCGGCCCCAGTCGGCACCACACCGGATACCCGCCCGGCAGCCCCTCAACAGCGCAAGCAATGGACCACCCAGGGAGTTTCGCTTCAGCTCAGTGGCTCGGGCCTGATCGGCAATGTCAATCTGCTCAATCTCTCTTCTTTGCTTTCCTATAATCTCAATCTCGACAAACACCAATTTTTTCTTGATTTTGGCAATCTCTATACCAAAGCGGGCAGCAACGAGGTCGCCAATCGAATCAACGGCTCGGTGCTCTATGCCTATAACGCGCTGGATAATTTCAATATTTACGCCTACAGCACCCACAGCACCGACCGTTCCATCAAGCTCAATTACCGTTTAACCAATGGAGCGGGGGTCTGTTTGCATAAAATCGCCTCGCCGGTTTTCAATCTGTTTTTGGTAAGTTTGGGTCTGGCCTATGAAAACGAATGGTTTGAAAATAATATTTCCCCCTCTGCCCTGCGCTCGGTGCTGAGGGTCAATGCCGTGCTACCACTGGGCGAAACCGCCGAAGCAGGCGTCGACAGTTTCTATACCCCTGTTGTCAATGATTTCGGCGATTACCGAATTTACGCCGAAGCCTTCGTCAAATTTCAGCTCACCCCCGATCTGATTTCGCTCAAACTTTCAGTCGCAGACGAATACGACTCCCGGCCGCAACCGGGAGTCATGAACAATGATTTTGGGGTCTTTGCCACCCTGGGGCTGGATTGGGGCTATTAGCTTGAAACTTTAACCTTCATCACCCAGTTCAGATCGAGATCCCCTGAGCCAATCGTCAGGGTTTTCGTGGTGGTGCCTGTCCAGCCTGTATTCACATACAGTTTACGGGTTGAACCATTTTCATAATAGCCATAGGCTGTAACGGCATGGCCTTCCAAACCGGGGTCTGAAGTGTCCAATTCATCATGAAAACCCACAATCGCAGGGCGACCATCGTCAATCTCACCCTGTACTGAATTAAACAGCGATTTGTCTCCGCCGAGGGTGTCCAGATTGGTTTTAACTGTCAGGTTGCGATCATCCCGCCCCCATTTGCGGCCAAGATAGGCCCAGATTTCTTTGCTTGAACCACAATTGGTTTTTACATAATCTGCAATTTTTTCGTGCATGGCTTCCACCGAAGAGGTTTGAGAACTGGCACTGCCGGCCACCGTATTGTAATCATTGTCGTAAAAACCATAGAGCATGCTCCAGGCCACAGGCACACAGCCCACAGGACAAGAGCTGGTCACATAGTGTTGATAATATTTGGGCACGCCAGAGAGCGATTTGCTGGAAGAAGATTTTGTCGCAAAACTCAAACTTTTATCAAAGGGGGCCTCAAACTTTTGCCAAGCCTGGGCAATCACCGTTTCGGTATCGGGGAAATAAATTAATTTTTGTTTTCCAGACCGGGCCAGCTCGAAATCAAAATCACGGCGCAGACTGCGCAAGGCATATTTTTCAGGTTGTTCAGCCTCTGCCAAGGCATAGGCAAAAGCCGAGAAGCGATAAAATTTGGGCTGGGCTGGCAGGGCTCCCTGTTTTTTCAGATAATCCTGTTCAAGTAAAGCGCGGTGGCCACTGCCCTCCGTGGAATACTCGGGCACGGGCGTGACATAGCGTGAGGTGTTGACGATCAAATAGCCCAACGCTTCTCCTTTATCAGACTGCACCAAAAACTCAAAAGCACCCGGCTCAGCTTCAAAACCATCATAAAAACTGAGCGAGGGCTCGGGCTTCAACTGTGCGTTCTGGTTGCTCCATGCCGATTCCTGCTGGCGGTTTTCTTCAAGAAAGTGCAGGGCAATTTGAGCCGCCTGGCTGGCATTGATTCGCTTTCCGGTTAAAAGCGGGCGTTGCAGTTTCACGGTGCTGATTTCACGAAAGGGTTTCGGCGTCACGGCATCGGCCTCATCATCAATCGCCATCGCTGGCCGAGAGGCAAAGGGTTCCTGAGACACCGCTGGCTTTTCAGGTTTCAGGGCCGAAACCAAGGTATTCAGATTGGCGGGAGTACAGGCACTGACGACACCGCTCAGCAAAAGCAGACTGAGAGAAATTTTAAAACTTGTATTTTTTTTCATGGCACTTCGCTCTCTTTCTTTGGATAACCCCATTATCTCTTGAAAAAGAATTCAGGACGAGGAGGCTTGTCACGCCAAATCTGTGAGCAGAGAACACCCTTTTCTGTGAGCAGGCACAAAAAAAGAGCCTCCCGAAGGAGACTCTTTACATTTCTTAAAGTTTAGCCGCGTTCAGCGATCGGTTTTGAAACCCGGCTGACAGGGCCTGTATAATCTGCGCGGGGGCGAATCAGGCGATTGTTGCCATATTGCTCAAGAATATGGGCAACCCAGCCACTGATACGGCTCAAAGCGAAGATCGGTGTATACAGATCGATGGGAATTCCCAAAACGAAATAGACGCTGGCTGAATAGAAATCCACATTGGGTTTCATGCCTTTTTTCTCAAGCATGTCTTTCTCAAGCAGATCTGACATTTCATACCATTTCATTTCGCCGTTCATTTTGCCCAACTCATAGGACATCTTCTTGAGATGCTTGGCACGGGGGTCGCCATCTTTGTAGACACGGTGACCAAAACCCATGATCCGCTCTTTGTTTTCAAGCGCATCATTCAGAAAAGCTGCTACTTTGCTGACTTCACCAATTTTTTGCAGGGTACGAATCACCTGTTCATTGGCACCCCCATGCAGGGGGCCCTTGAGGGTTCCCACAGCTGAAGTCACGGCAGAATAGATATCTGCCAGGGTAGAGACGGTTTGACGGGCCGCAAAGGTTGAGGCATTCAGTTCATGATCCGCATGCAGAATCAAAGCCTTATCCAGCGCTTCAACCGCGATAGGATCGGGATCACTGTCATGCATCATCTGCAGAAAACTGGCAGCAGTGCTGAGGCCAGGTTTGGGAGCAACGGGTGCTTTGCCACGACGAATTCGTTCTTGGGCTGCAATCACCGTAGGCATCTGGGCAATCAGTCGAATCGCTTTGCGGCGATTGGCTTCTGTGGAATTGTCTTCAGACTCATTGTCATAAAGCCCCAGCAGAGAGATACCGGTGCGCAGACGTTCCATTGGAGAATGCGTAATCGGAAGCTGTTTCAAGACCTCAAGAAACGCTGCCTCTACAGGACGTGCGTCGTTCAATTGCTGATTCAACTCATCCAATTGTGCTTGGGTGGGCAAATCATCATTCAGCAGAAGATAAATCACCTCTTCAAAGGTGGTATTTTCTGCCAGATCGTCGATATTATAACCCCGATAGGTCAGAACGCCATCGACAATCGAAGAAACGGAAGAACTGAGGGCAACAATGCCTTCCAGCCCCTTGTTGGCTGTTTCAGTGCTCATGTAAATAACCTCTTTCTGCTTTCTTCAGTAGCAAATCTACTCTTTTCCTTTTTGATCTGCTTACATCGTTGCGATCAGTATAATACGCTTTGGCAAAGGTTAGCGGCTGAGGAGTGCTGATTCAAACAAAAAAAGCCTGTCTTTTTAAGAATGTCTTATTTATTTGAGGGGATACTTTTACGTAAAACCTTACGAATCGCTTCAGCATCGGGTGCTTTGGGAAAGCGTTTGAGATACTGCGACAAATAGAGATAGACTTCTTTTTGCTTGCCTTGCTGTTGGTAAATGGCACCCAGATTGCGGTAGGGATCCGGAAAATTGGGATCCAATTTGAGCGCTTTCTCAAACGCTGCCTGGGCCTTTTTCAAATCCTTGAGTTCAATATACAAAACCCCCAGATTGTTCTGGGCCTGTACATTTTGGGGCTCTAATTTCAAGGCCGATTCAAAATGCTCAGCAGCTTCTTTTAATTTGTTTTGATTGGCATATAAAATAGCGACATTTTCATGCAAGACAGAATTGTTGGGATTAATTTTCAGTGCAGCTTCAAAATGTTGAAGGGCTTCCGAATGCTTGCCCATTTTCTGATAAATATTGCCTTGAACCACCAAAATGCGTTCATCTTTGGGGTGTTTACTTTCTGCTTTTTCAGCAGCGGCCAAAGCCTGTTCCAATTTATTCTCTAAAAGCAGGGTTTCTGCTTGGGCAATCATTTGTTCGGGCGGAACTTCCAGCATTTTGACAATCTGATACCCGGATCCGGTTAAGAAGATCAGACCAAAAATAACCCCGAAGGTTTTCATCATTAAATCATTTTTCTTAGCAGCCATTGGATTCAAATCTTTCTATACAGTTAAGGTGGAGCTGTTTGGGTAGGTTGCGTCCCTTGGGTTCCCTGAACAGGTGCTGCCGGTTCAAATGGCTCATCCGAATCGCCGGGTGACTTGAGCAGTGGAAAACCGGGGGGAACCCCCAGATTTTCGAGCATGGCTTTGTGGCGGTTGTTTTCATTCATTTGCTGCCAACGCACCCCTTCTGCCACGGCGGTAATCGAACCTTGGGCATTGACCGCCATGCGGTATGAAAAATCCTGCATAACTGAAACCAAGGTCGCAAAAATAACCGTGATCAAGAGCATGCCGGTGGTGGGCTTCATGGCAAAGTTCAATTCAAGGATATTGATCTGGGGAGCCACACGGTTCATCATGCCCAAACCAAAATCCACAACAAACACCACAACAATAATCGGCAGGGCAATTTGCACACCCACCGTAAAAATCTGTGAGGTTATATCCACCAGTTTACGCAGGGCAATGCCGGTGCCAAAGTCAAAGGTGCCAATCGGCAGAATTTCAAAGGTCTTGAAAAAGGCCTTGAGTAGGAAAAGGTGCGCATAGGAACTGATCAGCACAATCGTGCCCAACTGGTACATAAACTTACCAATGATGGTGGATTGCTGCTTGGTCTGCGGGTTAAACTGCATCACCATGCTCAAACCAATCTGAACGTCGATAATTTCACCCCCGGCCTGAATCGCCACGAGAATAATATTGGCGGTAAAGCCAAACAAAATCCCCACCAGAAACTCACGAATCATGAGCAGGATATAGGGAAAAAACTGAGTGGGAATTTCAGCTGGCAGGTTGGGCGTGCCCAAAAGATAGAAAAAAGCGAGTGAAAGCGCAATCGCAACACGGGCCATGCCGGGGACGGTGGCAGATCCCAAATAAGGGGTCTGAAGGGTCAGAGCCAGGGTGCGCGCCACCACCAACATGAAGATCGGAACATGTTTCTCTAGCGCAAAGACAATAATTTCCATGGCCCTAGCGGGTCAGGTAAGAAGGTAGGTTGATCAACAAATGCGTCAGAAACTGTTTTGCTGTACTCATATGCCAGGGGCTGATCAAAATCAGCATACTAAAAACACAGATGGTTTTTGGCACAAAGCTGAGTGTTTGTTCCTGGATCTGGGTAACCGCCTGAAGAATACTTACCGTTAAACCCACCAACATAGCGGTTAAAATCAAAGGCAAAGACATCAAAACAATCATCATGATCGCCTGGGTGCCTAAGGTCAGAATTAAACTCTGGGACATATGCTTTTCCCTCTCATATTCGGAAGCTCATGACAATGGCCTGAAGGATCAGGAACCAGCCATCAGCCAGGGTGAAAACCAGAATCTTAAAGGGTAGAGAAATCGTAACAGGAGAAAGCATCATCATCCCCAAGGCCAGCAAAGTATTCGCAACCACCAAGTCAATGACCAGGAAGGGCAAAAACAAGACAAACCCCATTTTAAATCCGGTGGTCAGTTCACTGACCATAAAGGCGGGAATGACCACATGCAAGGGCACATCGGAAGGACGCTGGGGCTTGGGTTGATTGACCAGGCGAATAAAGAAACCCAATTCCTGTTTACTGGTATGTTTGAGCATAAAGGTCTTGATCGGTGTCAAGCCTCTTTCAACGGCAATCGATTGGGTAATCTTATTGTCAAGATAGGGAACAATTGCGTCGTTGTTGATTTTATCCCAAACGGGGGCCATGGTATAGAGCGTCAGGAAAAGGGCAATACCTACCACCACCTGGTTGGGAGGATTGGTTTGGGTACCCATCGCTGTACGCAGAAAACTGAGCACAATCAAAGTACGCACAAAGGAGGTGGTCATAATAAACATAAAGGGCAAGACGGTTAACAAAGCCATGAAGACAATCAATTGCAGGGGGGTTCCCAATTCTTCAAGGCTCATCGGCTTGCGCATATCCACCGTATCCAAAAGGTTGGTTGGATTGGCCGGTGCCACAGGAGAGGTCGGCAAGGGCCCCGATTGCGCCAAAGCCGGTAAAGTATAAAACAGGAGGATCAAGGCCAGTACAGCAAATGAAGCTGAGGCCAGATACTTAATCAGTTGTGTTTTTTTCATGATCATCCATGTATTCCGCAAAGGCTTTAACCTGATTTTCACCAGAATCTTCGCCTGTATAATAAGGGGGCTTCACCGGCCCCAAACTGGTAATTGAAGATTCCGTCGTTCCAATTAACCAGTATTGATTCTCAAAAACCTGCACCAAATACAGGTTTTTACGTCCTTCCAGCACGCTGCGTTCTAAAACGCGGATTTGCTGACCAGCGGGTGTTCCACCTTTCACCAATTGAAAGAGGGGAAAACCCGGCAAGTTTGCACCTTTTCGGGTTTTCAGTTTCACAAGAATATAGGCTAGGATTCCCATCAAAATGATGAGAAAAACCATATTTTTCAAATAGCCTACGTAGTCAAACTGAAAGGGTTCCCCCATGAAACTTTAAAAGCGGTTAATAGCCGCCCTCATCAAATCCTTCCATTGCACCTGCATCACTGCCAGATTCAGAAGCTTTCGGCTTATGTACCTGCGTGATTTTAACACCGAAATTATTGCCAATGACAACAACTTCGCCCTTCGCAATCAAACGTCCGTTCACGAGCAGGTCAACAGGTTCGCCTGCCAAACGCTCAAGTTTGATTACAGAAGAATCTTCAAGTTGCAAGACTTCTTTCAGGGGAAGATGGGTTCTACCCAACTCCACCGTCACGTCCATCTTGACATCTTTTACCAGTTCAAGATTACCCAATACCCCAGTAACGGCAGAGGTGGGCAGATCCCGGACCAGGGGAGCAAACTTAACGGGACTTACCGTCATTTTGCGCGATGGTTTGTTTTGCGCTTTCATTTCTGCCACGGATTGAAATGCCTCCTCAAATTAAACAGTCAGATTATGCAGTTGATTGCCATTGCCACTATTAAAATAGGTTGTGGAAACCTTTACGGCCAGGTTACTGTCAGAAACAATCAGCTTACCTTTGCCTTTACGTGAGCCATTGAAAAGAATATCTATCTCTTCATTGGCCGGTTTATTCAGAAGGACAAGTGTGCCTTCTTTCAGATTCAGCCACTCTACCAGATCCAGGGTCGCCTGTCCAAGTTCAGCACTGATCTCGACAGGAACATTGCCCAACTCTCCGAAGGATTCATCCAAAGCAGAGGAGAGCAGCTTTTTATCCACAGCGTGGCGGCTGGCATGAGGAGCAAGCAGTTCACGAGAGTCAATCCCGAAGACACTTTCAAACTCACGACCAAACTCATCAATAATTTCAGCAGCAAGATTGTCTTCATCCATCGACAACTCTTCCATCAGGCGACTGGTTTCCAGTTCGGTTTCCAGGGCATCCTGCATACCGCCACCATCGAAACTGATAATCGCGGGATTCGCAAAGGAGCCAGGAGCCTGATCAGAGGAAATCACATGGCCTTGAGGCTCATGACGATAGTGAGTCCGAATCAGTTCATCACTGATAGACATGCCCTGAGGAGACATTTTACCCACCACGATCATTACGAAGGGAATCATCAGTCCCCCCAGGCTGACCGCATGGGTGAAAGAGAGGTCAGGTGAATAGGCCAGACCCAAGGTAGACAATAAGGGCGATACGGCTGGGTTCATGGCTTCTTTGCCAAAGAGCAGGCTCAAGGGCACCACAATCAGAACACCCAGCACGAAACCAAGGGTTGCACCAAAGGATGCGCCCATGGCAACGCGGGCCACAATATTCAGAACATTCATAATCGGGGCTGCTTCAGGTTCATCAATACGGGTCACCTTGGCAGTATCCACATGAATGGTTTCAACATATTTGCTTGAAAACGGGGTTTCAAATTTCCGCATCAGACCAAAGATCGCTCCGGCAATGGCCAATACAAAGGCATAACCAAAGGCGGCTCCCAGAGAACCCCCTAAGAAAAGCATGTCCAGAAGCGGGTTGCCCGTGCCCGGCAATTGAGCAGAACCCTGTGAGGTTTTCTCAGGCTGTGTAATATACGCGCCGACCAAGCCTACAACACCACCCGCAACCGGCTGATCTTTAAAGACTTGATTGTATTTATTGCCCGGAGCCTGTTTAACAGGAGGGGCCACTGAAGCAGGGGCGGCAACTGAAGCAGGTGCAGACACAGGTGCAACAGCACTGGCAGGAGCCACAGGCTTCACAGTTTTGGCCACAGGTTTCACGGCTTTGACCACGGGCTTCATGGTTGATTTTTTAGGTGCCACTGTCTTGGCAGCAGCGGGGGGAGGATCTTCCAAATTGAGGTCAGAAAGATCAAGCGGCTCTTCTTGAGCTTGTTTAAAGGAAGAGTAAACAATTTCTTCTTCGTTTTCAGAAGTATGGCTCATTGGAGCAACAGCCACAGGCTTGCCTGAAAGTGTCAGAGGCTTGCCCTTCACCAAACCGCCCAAATTCAGAAAAGAAACAACGAGCAGTACGAAAGAAATAGCCAAAACTTCAGGCCAGCGGAAAAAGCTGCGCACATTATCAAAACTGACGGTAAAGGTATATTTATTGGTATTGAGATACAGCATATTGTGGACAGAAAAACCCAAACCCACAACAAAAACCAGCAAGAATAAAGTCATCGGCATACTCAGGCTCTTCTGAATCACTGTAAAAACAGCCAGAAGCGCCAAGGGCACAAAACCAAAAAGGGTAAGCAGGCGATAACCCCAGGGGTGACGCCAAATACCAGGAAGCGTATATTCTTTAGGTGGAGGCGGAGGAGCGACGGGCTCAGCAGGGCCAGCTTCAGCTTCTTCAGCTTCATCCTCTCCCAATAAGGAGGCGGCGAAGGCATTGGCTTCAGCCTGCTCGGCTTCTCTTTCAGCCTGCAGAGCTTCCATCATATCATCGCCAAAAAGGTCGTCGTCTTCTTCCTCTTCGTCTTCATCGTAATCATCATCTTGAGAAGCCATCATCATAGGCTTTCTCAGTAGTTCGTCAAACAGTGGATCTTGCTGGTACATAGTCAAACTCTATCTCTCTCTACCGACATTTTGATGACTCATGACTCTGTAATCTGGACAGCCAGGTGACGTCCGTCGGAGGTTGTGCCTGGCATGCCTTTCATGAGGGTATCTTTGCCAACCTTAACGGTCAGCGGCCTATCAATCGCTTGTTCAAGGACAATAAAGTCATTGAATTCCATATTCTGGATATCAGAAAAACTCATACGGGTTTTTCCGAGCTCAACGATGACAGGGGTTGTCACATCATCGACCATGGTGATGCGTTCTTGCACCTGTTCAAAATCAGCCTCTTCACGTGTACTTTCCAGTACATTCTGAAGCGCATGGTACAGAGGAGCCAGATAAGGCTGCGGGAAAACAAGTGCCGCTTTCTGAACATCACGCGCAATCATGGTGACCTGGAAGGTAATCAGCACGGAAGGCGTATCAGGATTGATACCCATCAGCAAATTGCGAAATTCATCAATGGTAGGTGTATTTGGAAACGTAGCCAATTGCAAACTCAAAGGATGGAATTCTCCCCAAACAGTGGAGAAGGCCTCGGAGAACTGTTGAATTCGGTTATCAATCTGACCGAGCTCAAATTCTGTAATTTCATTTTCAGACTCAGGTGCAATTTCTGCACCGGCCTGACGGACCATCGAAATAACAGATTCTTTTTCAATGACCAGGGCAACACCCCCGACCAAAGATTCGCCAAAGCCCAAAAGGGACCAGACAGAATCGCGCGGGTATTTGCGCAGAACCTGTTGAAAACTCTGCTGTTCCACGCTAATCACCTGCCAACTAGCAGCTGAAGTGGGTTCAGCGGACAAAATCTCAGTTAAAGTCTGGGCCACCCGGTCGTGAATATAGTACAAAGCTTTCTGGTCATCACCGGTGAGGGGCCGTGACTTGACAAAACGTAGTGACTGCAGTGGATTATTAGTCAAAGTAAGAACTACCTCATTCTCATCAGGAACTCATCTTATACATAATACGACAAGATCTTTGGATGTACAACGTGGGTTCATCACAGTTGTAAGGATTATGATGAATTTAAAATATAATTTTAACAAGCTTATCCTTAGTTCGGAGGGATTGTGTTACATTTCTTTAAGATGCGAAGCTTTTTGATTCTTACGGCAGGAGTCTTGCCTTTCCTGGTGCTTCCGGTCTCTGCGCGTACGGCAGCCGCCCCTTCTGGGCTGCAGTCTGCGTGGATGCAACCGGGGCTTTCTGCTGCCCATACTGGCATCCAGGTTTTTTCCCTCAAAACCGGGAAATCGATTCTTGCTCACAATGCTGAGATCCCGCTCATGCCAGCCTCAAATATGAAACTGGTCACTTCTGCAGCTGCACTTTCCCTTTTAAAACCTGAGTTTCGTTTTAAAACTTTGGTCTATACCAATGGCAGAGTTCAAGGCAATACCCTGAATGGAGATCTCTATCTCAAAGGCCTGGGCGATCCCGAGCTGACCGATGAACGGCTTTCCCAACTGGCTTCAGAAATTCGCTACAGCGGCATTCAGAAAATCAATGGCAAGCTGATTGCCGATGATCAATATTTTGATCAGGTACGCGAAGGCCGGGGCTGGAAAAAAACCTATGGCGCCTCAGCCTATAGCGCCCAGATCAGCGCCCTGTCTCTGAACCGCAATACCGTCAATGTCTGGGTGCGTCCCGGCCAGCCCGGCCAGGCAGCCGAAATCGCCCTGGAGCCCCCCAACCAGTTTTTTGAAATCGTCAACAATACCCGTACAGGCGGCAGAACCCGTCTGCAAATTGCACGCACCATGAATGGGGGCAAAAATCGGGTCACCGTCACCGGCTCGATCTCCCCCCAGGCCCGCCCCGAAAAAGAAGCAATCAACCTTGAAAACCCTGCACTTTATACTGGCTACGTGTTTAAACACCAGCTTCAAAAAGCAGGGATTGTCTTTACCGGCAGCGTGACACAGGGCAAAACTCCCAGTGGCGTTTATGAATTGGGGCGCACCGAATCCCGTCCCCTGCGGGATATTGTCGGCGAACTGAATAAACACAGTATTAATCTGATTGCCGAAAATCTGCTCAAATACATGGGTGCGCTTTTTGAGGGAGAACCCGGCAGCTCCGCCAAAGGCGCCAAAGTGGTACAGGAAAAGTTTTTACAGGAAATGGTGGGCCTGGGCCCCAAAAACGGCATCAGCATGGCCGATGGCTCTGGGCTTTCGCCCCTGAACCGAGTCACCGCCGATTCTCTGGCAAAAATTCTGATGTATATGCAGGGCCAGTTTGATGTCGGCGTAGATTATATCTCTTCGCTTGCCATTTCAGGGGTCGATGGCACCTTGCACACCCGCCTCAACAGTCCAGGCCTGAAACGTCGGATTCGCGCCAAAACAGGTTTTATCAACGGGGTTTCTTCACTCTCTGGCTATTTACAGACCAAAAACAATGAAACCCTGGTCTTCTCATTTTTAATGAATCACTTCACAGGGGTTTATGCTGCACGCGCCAGTCAGGACAACCTCTGTGCCCGCCTGGTCAACTGGAGCAGCACGCCTTAAAGCTGAACCAAAGGTACCAATTGCAAAGCCAGCTCATGATTTTTTTCGGGGCTGGCTTCAATATCCAGCTTTAACACAAAAATAAACCGGCCCCGCTGAAACAGCAGGGTCTGGTTGTGTGCGTTCCAGGCCGCTTTAAAGACGGGCGCATTCTTCTGATTCGGTTTGGCCGGTTTGGCGGGGGCTTTTGCAGGCGGCTTTTCAGCTTTAAATAGCTGCCCAGCCAGCGGATCCGGGCTGCCATAGCCTGATTCTACGCCCCCCGCCAGTAAAGCCAGATAAGCCGCAATCGCCTCTTCAGCAGAGGCATATTCTCCCCGGATTTCGAGATCCAGCGAGGCCCAGGTGGCAAGCGGCTGGTAAGCTGCCCCGCCTCTTTGCATCGAGGCCCTCAAACGGGCCTCATTTTCAGCCTTGATTTGCTCAGCACTGGCTTTGGGCCATTCAAAATGACAGCGTCCCTTGACCTGACTGGTCTGTTGAATCGCCTCCGCTTTTTTAACCAGGGAATGAATTTGTCCGGCATTGAGCAGGCCACAGTCACGCTCCTGGGCCTGAGCGGCCAGAGGATTTAAACAGCACACCCCCCACAGAAATCCCAATCCCATCCATATCAGACGCATCTTTTCTTTCCCCCTTCACGATGGTTCAGCAGAGCTTGGTACAATACCCTAACAGCGCAGAAGCAAAAACTCTGTTTTTGACAATTTTTCAGGCGCTCAGCTTTGTTCTCAGCAAAGCCGACCGTCTGGCAGATCTGAGGCGCATGGCGCGCACAGACTTCAGACAGGCGTTTCTTTCTGCGAGAAGCTCTAGAAATCATACAACACGAGGAACTGTTTATGGGATATACCTATGTCGTTTTAGGAGCCGGAATTCAAGGCACCACCATCGCCTACGATATGGCGCGTTTTGGCGAAGCAGAGAAGGTGATGTTGCTGGACATGAGTCTGGAACAGGCCCAGAAATCTGCAGAACATATCAACCGCCTGCTCGAAAAACCCTTGGTAGAAGCCGGCAGCATTGATGTGCGCAACCGTGAGCAATTGCTTGCAGCCCTCCAACCCGCTGACAGCTGCCTGAGTGCCGTGCCTTATTTTCTCAACCCTGAAATTGCGGCCTGTGCTGTGGAAGCCAAAACCAATTTCTGCGATCTGGGCGGCAATACCGATGTGGTTTTTCAAGAACTGGCCCTGCATGAAAAAGCCCTGACAGCAGGCGTTTCTGTGATTCCCGATTGTGGTCTGGCACCGGGCCTGGGCAACACCCTGGCAGCCCACGGCATTGGCCAGCTCGATCAGTGTGATGAGGTACAGGTACGTTGTGGTGGCCTGCCTCAGAACCCCCAGCCCCCCCTGGATTATATGCTCGTTTTCAGCGTAGAAGGGCTGACCAATGAGTATTTTGGCGAAGCCGTGATTCTACGGGACGGAAAAATCGACAAGGTCAAAACCTTTGCCGAGCATGAACTTTTGCAATTGCCGGCTCCCCTGGGCGAATGTGAGGCCTTTACCACCTCAGGCGGCACCTCCACCTGCCCCTGGACCTTTGAAGGCCAGGTCAAAACCTACGAATACAAAACCATTCGCTACAAAGGCCACTACGAAAAAATGAAGGTCATGCATGATCTGGGCCTGCTCGATCTTGAAGCGATTGAAGTGGATGGCCAGCAGGTCATTCCCCGCCATGTCTTTCATGCCGCAGCCCTGAAAAAGCTCAATTTTCCAGGCGAGAAGGATCTGGTGGTTTTGCGCGCCACCTGCAAAGGCAGCCGGGATGGTCAGGCCAAAACCCTGGAATACACCATCGTCGATTTCTTCGACGAAAGCACAGGCTTCAACGCCATGTCACGCATGACGGGCTATCCCGCCTCGATTGTGGCGATCATGATGGCCCGTGGCCAAACCGAGCGCGGGGCCATTCCGCTCGAAAAGTCGGTGCCCACCGCTCCGTTTCTGGAAGAACTGGCCCTGCGGGGAATCAAGCTTCAGATTCAGGAAAGCTGAAATCATGGGGGGGCGGGTTCGCGCTATACTTAAGAAAAAATCCAGTGAGATCATCATGAAGCCTGTTTTCTATCTTTTGAGCGCAAGCCTTGTTTTGGCCTGTTTACAGCCTTGGGTCAAAGCCGCCCCCTCGCTTTTCTCGCTTAAAAATGAAAGCCACCAGACCGTGGCACAAATCGCACCTGAAAACTTTTTCAAAATCGGCCCCGCCCGGCTGGCCAAACAGCACTTGGAGACCTCGCCGGTGCAGTTGGCGGCCGTTGCCCGCAGCACCCTGGCCTATCTTGAAAAACATGCCCAGGATGACGCAGAAGCCGTTCATGCCGGGCTCTTTGGCAGCCTGGGGGTTTCCCTGGATCAGGTCAAGGCCACCTTGGCCTTTCTTGTTAGAACCGTCGAAGAAGATCAGGCCGCCAAGCGGCCCTTTCGCCTCAATGATCCCGCTTTTCTTGAACAGCATTTTCGCTTTTTTGATTGGAAAGCCGATCAAAAAAACGCAGCGGCCCACAAGGTCAAGGTCAGCGATCAGCGCATCCGTTTAACCAAATATGTGGTCTTTGAAGCTGCGGGCAGCCCGGTCAAAACAGCACAGCAAAACTGTGCCCTCTACGCTTTGCCCAAGGAAGAGGCCCAACTCAGTGCCGACGAAGCTGAACAAGAAAAAAGCCGCCTGATTCGCTACCGTTTTAGCAAACAACAAGTGGTTGCAGGGGCGGTAGACAAACTGGGAGTAAAACCCCTGGTCTGGGTCAGCCGCCAAGGGCTTGAAGACGCCCTGATGCAGGGCAGCCTGATGGTGCGTATGAATGATGGCAAAATGCGCATGTTCAATGTGCACCGCAACAATGGCATTGGCTATGACCGCAAAATCAAAGACCCGCGCCAGCAACGCCGCTATTGGTATTTCAAAGAAGTCGCCGGGATTCAGGGCTATGGCAAAGATGAAAAAATCATCGTCCAGCCCGCAGTGACCGTCGCCGGTGATGTGTTTAATCTGGGCTTGGGCAAATTGGTGGCCCTGCGCTACCCGCTTCAGGGCAAACCTGTCATGCGTCTGGCCATTCTGGCAGACACCGGCGGGGCCTTTATTCCCAATCTCTACCAATTGGACTATCTGGCAGGCGTTTTTCCTGACCGTGAGGCGTTCCGCAAAGGGGTTCAGCACCTGCCCGAATATGCTGAAGCCTCGGTTTTACTGCTCAAATAGCCATGCAGATTCGCCTCAGCACGACCGAACTTGAAATTGAGGGCCAACCCGGCATTCTCTATGGGGGAGAATTTCAGTATTTTCGCATTCCCGCCACCCTCTGGGAAGAAAGCCTGCGCCAATTGGCCGAGGCCCAGATAAATTTTATTTCCTGTTATATTCCCTGGATCTGGCATGAATATGAAGAAGGCCAATACGATTTTACAGGGCAAACCGTGCCTGAGCGCGATCTTGAGCGTTTTCTCAGCCTGGTAGAAAGCCACGATCTGGCCCTGATTGTGCGCCCCGGCCCCTATGTCTATGGCGAATACCAGGGCTTTGGCATTCCCGACTGGCTGCGCCAGAAACACCCTGAAATTCTGATTGTCTATGAAACAGGCCTGACCAGCAATGAAATTGCCCTCAACCATCCGGTTTTTCTGAGCTATACCCGCCGTTGGCTCGAAGCCGTGACCCATTATCTGCGTCCCCGCCTCGACAATGGACGGATTATTGCCTGTCAGCTCGACAATGAAACGGGTCTGCCACAATATGGCGGTGTGGCCTATGCCGGAGATTTTAATCCCCATACGGTTGAAAGCTACCATCTCTGGCTGCGCCGCTATTATCCTTCGATAGAGCACCTGAACCGCATCTGGCATAGCAGCTTTGAACAGTTTGAAGAGATTGAACCCCCGCGCAAAAGTGCCTTTGCTGCAGTGCCGTTCCGACAATGGGCGGCCTTTATTGAGGATTATCTGGTGCACTATCTCGAAAGCCTGAAACAGATGGTCAGAAGCCTGGGTGTGCAGTGCCTGCTCTATCTCAACGATCCCTATCTTTGTCAATGGCCCAATAACAGCTCAAAAAAAGCCCGCTTGGCCCTGACCGGCTACGATATCTACAGCAAGTTCACCACCGACAGCGAATCGACCCATGACGTACCCTTTGGCATCTCTTTCGCGCCAGAATTTTACCGCAGCCTAAATCCCCAGCGTCTGCTGATGGGGGTTGAAGTCGGCAGTGGCTGGTTTGATCCCCGTGTAAAGATCCGCAAGGAAGCGTTTCTGCAAAATGGCATGGTGGCACTCTTGCGGGGTATGCGGGTGCTGAATTGGTATTTGCTGCACGATTGCGTAGAAACCGACGGTATTCCCTGGGTATTTCAATCCCCGCTCGACAAAGACGGGCAACCCGTAGACCGTTACCCCGTCATGCAGGAAATTGGCGGATTTATTCAAAACCACGCCCCACTTTTGGCCCAAAGTGAAATTCTACAGAGTCCGATTGGCCTGCTCAAATATATTCCCCAGGGGCGCGATTTTCTCAAGTCCAATTTCAATGTCTGGAGCGCGCTCGACATGATGGACAACGCCCTCTGTCATTTTTCCGGGCTGACCGCCATGCACGGGGTGCTGCTCGAAAGCGGCTATAACCCGGTGGTGCATGATCTTGAGCGCATCAGCCTGCAGGAACTGGAAGCCCTGGATGTGGTTTTTCTGGCCTCGACCAATCTGATGGAACGGGACATGTACCAGAAACTTGTCTATTATGTCGAAAACGGGGGCACGCTGGTTTCATTTGGCAGCCCCGTGGCCACAGATTTACAGGGCGAACCCTATGCCCACAACCCCCTGTTTCCGGCCAAACCCTATGGGCACGGCAATAAATTGCAATATGGCACCAATACCGTGCTTTCGCAGGTTGCCCTGGATATTATGGATTACCAGATGATGCGCCGCAGCATTTCCCACAAACTCTCACTGCATACCCTCGATATGATGCACCCTTTCGTAGAATTTACCAAATATGTAGGCAAATCAGGGGCCTGGATTGAAACCGAACGGGCGGAGCCCTTCTGGGCCAGCCGTTTCGCCAGTTTCTGGCAGGGAGGCGGCATTTCACCTGTGCTGCGCCAACCCGATGGGGCTACCGTTGGGTATAGCAAGCGCTTGGGGCGGGGTCGCCTTTATTTTCTGGGCACCTTGCCCGGCCTGTTTTTTGACACCCCCGGCTATTACACGATTGAACCCGACAAGAAACAGTCGGTTCTGCGCTTCTTTGGGCAGTTGCTGAAAGAAAACGGGCTTTCGCCCCTGGTAGAAGGCGTGCCCCATACTGAGGTGATTCTGCGCCAAACCCCTGAAGGCAGTTTGATCGCGGGCCTGATCAACCGGGGGCCCGCCCAGGAAGTCACCCTGACCTTGAATATGATGCAACCCTTTCAAAGGGTCGAAACCTTGTTCTTGAGCCACCCAGAAACGGATCGGATTGAAAAAGCCCGTTATCAAAGGCTCAAGGGTTTTCTTTCCAAGGATGCTGTGGCCGTGGTGCATTTGCTCTGAAGCCGGCCCTGGCCTTATTTCATTCAGTGCTTTATTAACCCCAGACACGACAACTCACCGGCTGAAGCGATTTTATCGAACCCGCTTCAGTTTTCCTTCTTCTGTGACAATAAGCTCAGGTTTGAGTCCTAACTTTTCAATATAGGCATTGAAAATCCGAATAGCTTCAGGTTTATTGTCAAAATAATCCTCAAAAAAACCTGGATAGTCAAACTCAACAGGCCAGGCCGATTCCCATTTCTCTTCATCTGAATCATCAAAACTCTTCTTGACCCAATATTCAGGTATAGATGAATCAGTAATTAAAAACATACTTTTAGGATATCTGCAGGGGCCTTCTTGCGAAAAGACACGAAATCTATCTCCTTCAATGGCAAGAACATCGTATTCGACCCCTTCAACAAGATCTTCAGCCTGATGGTATTCTGATGATTTTAATGGATCAACTTTTACTTTCATAAAATACTGCGACACCTCAGAAAAACAAAATGACACAGAGGCACAACATTCTTTGTTCTAAAACCCGACAGAAACATCATTCGCTCTCTTTTACCCCATTAAACACATAACAGCTGGCTATTAAATGATTTCAAAATGAGGATTATAAAGGCATCCTTCTTGAGGAATTTTCTTTTCTAGATCCTGAAGTAACATATAACTTTGTTGATCAATGAATTTTAATCCACTTTCCCGAATTGCATGAACTATTTTAGAAAGCAAACCTTTCCATTCAGATATAAACTGATTTTTGCTCATCGTAATATTCGGTGAATTGTTAAGTGCAACTAATATTTCTTTTCCTCCGTGAATAGAATTCCAGACAGACTGTATTTCAAGAAGATCTTCCTTCCAACGAATATTCCAATCAGCTTGAAAAGTATCTGAGCCAAAACAAACCTTTACAAAGCCTGCTTCATCATTCATGATCAGATTCAGAAAATACAAGATATCTTCTAAAATAACGCATAAGTCGTACTTATAATCAATAGGTAACCAAATACCATTCCATACCATAAAAGCTTTTTCCGTAAATAGAGGAAATAAAAGCTCTGCGGCATCAAAAAGGTCGTTACAAACTTGCTTCTCACAGTTTATAACCCTGGGATTACTCACCTGAATATAAAACAATAGTTGCCTCAATTTTTCGATTTAAAAAACCCTTATTACTGTACATAGTACAAAATTTTGCCTTATAAAAAGAAACCAAACTTCTAAACAAAGCTCCCCAACTCAACACGCATCAAACAAAAGCGGAATGCTCTGGATAGGCATAATGCCAGGCCCACTGCTTCAAAGCATGAACCTGCTCCCATTGCCCGGTCGCCTGAAAATAGTCCAGCTCAGATTGCTCAGCCTTGAGATTCATTTCGCGAATTTCGGGCAAATGCTGGTTGTCCTGAAAACTGCCTGCCCCAAAATGAATGGCAGGCACCAGATCGGTCACCCCCATTTTCCAACCACGCGCTTCACAGGCCAGCGCACAATACAAATCCAGCCCCCAACCAAAGCGCAGCTCATAGGGCAGGCGGGGCAAGGCCTCAATCAGACGGCGATGAATCAGCGGTGCCTGAAAATCCAGCCAACGCACCCAACGCGTTCCCCCACTGCCCCAATGGTGCATTTGCCGCCAATAATACTGAAATTCCTGGGGATAGAGAATATGGGGAGAGAGCAGCGTCAGATCATGCCTGAGCATTTCCTGCAATAAACTGCGCACAAAATAATAACCATGCACGATCAGGTCGGAATTGAGAAACAAAAGGGCATCATATTCAGGGTTTTTCATCAAATGAAAAGCGGCGTTCAGCCCCCCACCAAAATAGGTGTTCTGGGGAAGTTCTATCGTGGCATAAACACTCTTCTGCTCAGAGCCATTGTCAAGCACCAGCAGGGTATAATCCTCACGCTCATAGGGTTTGAGCTGACGGTAGAGCACATCGGTATATTGCACCGAATTGAAATGAAGAATCACCACCAGCGCTTTCATTAGCTGCGCCCAAGCAACGGGCTGAATGAAAAGAACGCCCCCTGATTAAACCTTAACAATCTGCCAGGCCACCACATCGATTTTACGCACAAAATGCAAAAGCGTAGCCTCATGCGAGAGCTTTAAACCGATGGGCAGGGTCATGGTATTCAGATCAAACTGCGCTTCGGCCTTTTGCAGAGACCAAGGAGCATGGTGAATCTCCCCACAATAAATCTGACCGGCAGCGTCTGAAGTATAGAGGCAATAACGCTCTGTCAGCCAGTGTTCAAGTGTGCCCTTGCGGCTGAGGTATTCACGCCCGACCGGACGGTAAATAGCTTTCAGAGCCGCTGTTTGGGCGCGAAGATCTGTACGCTGGCTTTGATAACGGATCCAATCACGGCCTTCATTCTGTAGCGACATGCGGGCATTAAAATAAGGCAGACGGTACACACTGCGCGCGATTTCAACGGCAACGGGATTGGCGGCATCCAAACTGACAAACCACACCCCGGCCTTGTCTCCTTTGCGCACATAGGTGCGCACATTCAGCTCAGGAAAAGCTGAAAGCCACGGCACCGCAGGCGCAAATCGGGGTTTGACATTTTCCATGCGAAAGGGCACCACCGCAATCCAGGCCTGACCTTCATAGGTATCCAATTCTAAGCCCGCAGGCAATAATGGCAATAAGCTCTCAACAGGCACGGGCCAATGGGCAAAAAGCAGATCACACCAACGCTGGTGCATAATCCAAGGGCTTTGAGGCAAAGGCCAGGGACGGTGGTTGACCTGTTGGAGAAAAGCGGGGGGTTTCAGCATGGGTTGCGCCTTAAGGTAATTTGTTTCGCAGGCATTTTAACATGAGACCGAGAAGCCCAAGCAGAATCAGTTTCTTCACAATCCCCAATCGCTCACAAAACGGCGTTCCATGAAGGCAATCAGAAGAAAAATGGGCTTATGCTATGATGCAATGATAAAGATCCAGAGAATTCTTGAAGGGAGCGCACCATGAAATTATTTCCCCTGCTTGTAATGCTTTTTCTGACAGTCACTTTGCCCCTGACCGCCCAGACCATGCCTGACCGCCAGCCCACACTCAGTTCAGGCACAGAAGACACTGTCGGCATGATCTCCATGCCCAGTCACCACAGCGTAGCCGTCACGGTGGATCGGCTTGAGCGCCTGATTCGGGAAAAAGGGCTTTCGTTTTTTGGCAAAATCGACCACCGCGCCAATGCCGAGCGTATCAAGCTCTCACTGCGTCCGACTGTGCTGGTTTTATTTGGCAATCCGCAGGCCGGCACCCTGCTGATGCACCAGGAACAGAGCTTCGGCCTGGATTTACCGCTGAAATATCTGGTTTGGCAGACTTCTGATGGCAAAGTCTATATCACCTGGAACAACCCCTATTTTCTGGCCAAACGTCACGGAGTCGACGCAGGGCACGAACTCTTATCCAAGAGCAGCCAATTGCTCACCAGTCTGGCCCAGCAAGCTGGCGCACCGTAAGATTGCAGGGCGTCCCTGCTCCCTGTTATGCTGCCTGAGCAGTCTCATCTAGAAGGAAACAATCATGCTTAAACTGATGCTGGCCTCGCTCCTGATGAGCGTCTCCCTGGGAGATGCTCAAAAAGCACTTGAAAACAAAGACTATCTCAAAGCAGCCGATCTCTACCAACAGTATCTTGAAAATGTCAGCCCCGGAGATTTTGACGCCCGCTACGGGTTGGCCCGTTCATTGGCTTTTGCAGGCAAATGGGAAGAAGCCCTGAAAGCCTACAATGCCATACTCAACGATTTTCCGGGTGAACCCGACAGCCTTTTGGGGCGGGGTCGCTTACTGGGCTGGATGAAACGTTATAGCGAAGCCGCAGCCGATTTAAGCAGCCTGATTGAAAAAAAACCAGAGTATCACGAAGCCTGGAGTGCCCTTGCAGATATTTACCGCTGGGATCACCAACTCGAAGCAGGCGAAAAACATGCAGAAGCCTGGCAGACACAATTTCCTGAAAGCCCAGCCCCCTTGTTGGCCCTGGCGCAACTGCATATGGATTTTCGGCTCTTGGTCAAAGCCCGCGCCGATGTGGCCGCAGCCCAAAAAGCAGGCGCCAGCCCCGAAGAAACCAACCGCTTGCTCAGCCAAATTCAACAACAACCCGGAGCCTTGCCCTGGGAACTGCAGGGGTTTTATGAATTCCAAGCCTTTGTCCCCCATGCCGGGCAAGATTCCCGCACCCCCTGGAACAATTTCACTTTGGGCATCCGCCACGCCTTTCCACAGGGCTCGGTGGCTCTGCAAAGCCTGACCGTCAATCGTTTTGACCGTCTGGATCAGGCCTTTGTACTGGATGGGTATCTCAGCCTCTGGCCACGGGCCTTTGGCAATCTGCGTCTACAAGGCGCTCTCAGTGGCGATATTTTGCCCCACGTAGATGTTTTGGGCGAAGTTTTTCAAGAGTTTGGCGACAGTTGGGAAACCTCACTGGGGTATCGCCAGATGGCTTTCAGCAATGCGCCGGTTCATTTTTTTCAGGCTGGCCTGGGCCATTATTTTGGCAATCTCTATCTGCGTTTACAACCCCAACTCTTTCTCTCCCCTGAAGGCCCAGGCATTCAAGCCGCCCTCTGGGCCCGCTATTTTTTCGATTCTGCAGATAATTTTCTGGAACTCAGGCTGGGAGCCGGTCGCCAGGTCATGTTGGTGAATGCCGACACCCTGCAAGGGCAAAACAGTTTCTTCGCTCTGCTCAACGGACAGATGTTTATCACGCCACAATGGGGCTTATTGGGAACCTTGAATTATAACTATTACGATCAGTTCCCCCATATGCTGGGTTTTACGCTGGGCAGTAAATTCCGTTGGTAAGTCTTAGCTAAAAACAGGTGTAAAGGCTTTGATAGACAAGCTTTTCTGGATTCACGCCCGAATAGCTTAACCAAAAATTAAACCACATTAAACCATATTTTAATTTTTAACACAGTCTTAACAAGAACGTTATCTAGTTAACCTCTCCATAATAAATTTAATTATAAATTTATCTTCTTAATCTTCAGCCTGGTGAGGTAACGCCCATGCCCCTGCAACTGCAAACCCTGAAAGTTCTGCAAACCCTGGATACCGATCGCAGCCGTTCGCTCTCTTTGCAAGAACTCAAAAAAGCAGACAGCAACAATGATGGCAGAATCTCTGCTGAAGAAAGTAAAAAAATTGGCTTTGATACCCGAGATCTGCTGTTTATCAACCGCCGTATGCAGGAAGGCTTGCCCAAAGACAAAGCTGTGGTCTTTTCCTATCAGGAAATGCGCGCCCAAACCCTGGCCACAGAAATCAACGCCCATTTCGCCGAACTGGACAGCGATGGCAATGGCCTGATTTCAAAAGCAGAGAGCGCAAAAGCGATTGGGAATCCTGCCTTTAAAGGCGATACTGCAGCCACCGTGACCACCCTGTATAAACTCATGGGCGATTTTCAAGGTTTTTCAGATGATACCAAGATTCTGCCCACCCTGCCCCAGCACCCCTGGCTGGATAAGATTCCGCTGCAAATCTATGATGAACGGGGTTTGAGCCGTGCGGATCTGGACGCCTTTGTGGAAACTGCCCGCAATAAACCTGGAGATGCCCGTGTCTCTGAAGCCTTTGGCCGTTTTTCAATGGCCTCTTACCCCGCTCCTGGCCTGAAACGCGAACTTTTCCCCAAGGGCATTGAAAGCATTCGCCCCGACCATATTGAACAGGGTGAACTTGGCGATTGTTATTTTCTGGCAGCAGTGGCTTCACTGGCCAATACCCCACAAGGGAAAAAACAAATTCTGAATATGATCAAAGACCATGGCAACGGCACTTTCACAGTGACTTTCCCTGGCAAAAATCCAGTCAAAATCAACGCCCCCACTGAAATGGAACTTTCACTTTATTCCAACGCCGGCCAAGATGGAATGTGGCTGAGCGTACTTGAAAAATCCTACGCCGAATTAAAAAACCAAAGTTCCTGGGTGCCTTTCCTGCAACGCAGCAACCCCTACGATAAAATTGGAAACGGTGCGTTTCTGAGCGTGGGTGTGGGGGCTGTCACTGGAAAATCTACGGATACCGATGTTTTGCTGATTACCTCTCTGGATACTCTGCGCAGCAAGCTGAAAGCCGCAACCGCCCAAAACCGTGTCATCACCGCTGGAATCAACAAAAGTCTGAATCCCTGGAACGAAGGCACCACCGCCAATGGCCTGCCCATGGCACATGCCTACAGCGTGCTGGCCTATGACGCCAAATCTGACCAAATCACAATTCGCAATCCCTGGGGCAGCACGGAAGTGACAGATGCTTCTGGCCGTGTTCGTGACGGAGTAAATGATGGTACATTCAAAATGCCTTTGAGTGAGTTTAAAGCCACCTATTCCATGATCACCTACCAAGCCAAATAATTCATGCTCACGAAAAAGCCTTCGCTCAATTCTGAGCGAAGGCTTTTTCTTTGAAGGAAAACCTAAAATAATTGCTGGGCTCAATCACCCACACGGGATTTGCGATCAATAGCCGTCAGCACAAGTGAGGCCACCCCAAAGGCCAAAGCCAGGGACTGAAAAACCAGGGTTAATATTCGCAACATTTTTTCTCTCTTCATTTTTATTCCGTTCACGCCAGCGCCTTACTCCTCAAGCAAAGGCAATTCCTCATCGAGAAAACCCAAATCTTCCCATTGAGACTTGGTTTCAGAAGTATCGCCCTCTGATAAAGTTGCAGCAACCTGCTCATCTTCAAGCAGCTCAAGTTCTTCCCACTCAGCATTTTGAGGCTCAGAACCTGAGTCCATCGGCAATTCCTCGTCCAGAAAGCTCAAGTCTTCCCATTGGGCATCTGGGTCAGAAGCATTCCCCTCGGAAACAGTTTCATGGGCCTGTTGAACTTCAAGTGGCTCAGCGGCTTCCACTTCAGCATGTTGAGGTTCGGAATCTGTCGGGGTTTCCTCGTCCAGAAAGCTCAAGTCTTCCCATTGGGAGGTTCCTGATTCAGATGTATCAAGGGCTGGTTTGTCTTGCTCTGTGGCCTGTTCAGGCAACTGCATCAGAGTTTCCTGAGGGACAGGCCCCTCACTTCCAGGCAACTGCATCAGGGTTTCTTGGGGTACAGGCTCTCCGCCAGGCAATTGCTTCAAAATATCCTGGGGCACAGGCCCCTCTCCGCCGGGCAATTGCATCAGGGTCTGTGAAAGCAGCTTGTCTTCTTCATCCAGAAAAGCAAAAGCAGGATCTTCACTGTTTAACTCGCTCAATTGAATTTCATCAGCACTCGCCAGGGTTTCTTCAGCAGGCGCTTCCTCATCCAAAAAGTCGAGCCCCTTCCAACGCTGCTCACTCTCCCCTGAAGCCTCAGGTTCCAGCTCTAAATCCTGCCAACGCTGGCTCGCCACAGCATCCAAAGCGGTCTGATCTTCTTCAGGCTTTTCCGCAGCAACGGGTTCTGAAATCAACTCCTGTTCAAGTTGAATTTCCAGCATCTGCTCAGGCCCGGTCTCCAATTCGCCAATCCGATCCAGATCCAAAATCCAACGATCTTCCTCGCTGGCCTGAGTGGGCTGTGCCAGGGGCTGTGCACCCACCTGCAGATGGGCGGTCCAAATATTCTCTCCCCGTCGGCTTAAACGCACCAGGCGTTCCTGACTGGCAGAACTTACCAAAAGATCTCCATTCTCCAAGATCTGACAATGATGCGGCGAAACCAAAGGATCTGCAGCCGTCCCTTTGAGAATCAGAGTTTCATCTCCGGGCCGCACCCAAACCAGACGGTGATTGCCCGTATCAGCAATCAAGGTACTGCCATCTTCTAAACGGTGGGCAAAAGCTGGGCTGTTCAATTCTTCAGGCCCCGCTCCCGGAAACATCAAAAGCCCCCAAGACCAAAGCTCTTCACCTTTCAACGAAATTTCACAGACACGGTGCAGCTCCACATCCGCATAAAGTACGGTTCCTGTAGGCGTCAGCTCAGCATAGTGTGGATTCATAATCTGATGCGGCGGCCCATATTCCCAATTCACCTGGCTGTCTGAGGTTAAAGTCACCAGACGGTGGTTCCCTTCATCGGCCACCAATAAAAATCCTTGGGGTGTTAAAACCGCGCTGCGCGGGTTTTGTAAGGGGCCACGCCACTGCCTGCGAATTTTACGGGTTTCTAAATCTATTTCAAGGATACGGCCATTGCCAGTATCCGTCACCAAAAGGCTTTCGGGCAAGGTTTCAAGTCGATAGGGCTGAAACAACTGTTCGCCACTTTCTTTGCCCCAGAACCAAAGAATTTCACCTTGCCAATTAAACCCAGCAATCACATCCTGCATCAAACTGGGCAAATAAAACAGGTCATCCTTGCGGGAATCCACCAAAGCCCAGGTATCCACACGGGGCAGATCCGGGCGATGAATGCCGACACGCGTTTCAAAATTTAAAAGTTCCTGGGCATTGGCTTGCTGCCGCTGCTGAGCGATTTGCAGCAATTGGTTATGAAACCAGGGATACTTCGCCCCCAATTCCTGCACCTGTCGTGTTTCCAATTCATACATTTTGCAATAATCTTCGGTGCGCACCGTGGCTGAGCGGGGAATATCCAGTAAAACTGACATTTCGCCAAAGATTTCGCCCGCGCCCAATTCAATCACCGGGGTTTTATCCCCCTTGCGCTGAATACTGACACGGCCTTCAAGCAACATAAACAAAGAGCCGCCCGACTCATTGCGGCTGAAAACCGTCTGTTCTGGCATATAGGCATGGGCCCTTACCAAATGCGAAAGCGCATCAAAGAATTCATTTCCCGCCTTGGCAAAAAGCGGAAATTCGCGAATTTTCTGTTCCGCCAGACGTGAGCGCAATTCCTCCTGCAGGGCCTCTGATTTGCGTTCGCGAAATTGTTTGAAGCGACGCTGATGATCGGCATCGACCTGGCGCACCAGGTGAAAGAGCTGGGGAAATTTGACCACGGCTTTTTTAAATTCTCCCCGTTCCAAAGAGAGAATGCGCACCTCTCCCTTGGCGCGAAAACCTGGCTTGGGTACATTGGAATCTTCAGCCAGCAGGGCCTGTTGACCGCAAATCTCCCCCACCTCTAGGGTAAAAATCACGACCCCTTCTTCTTCAGCAGAAACCACCTCCAACTGGCCCTCCAAAAGCATATACAGGGCATTGCCCAATTCTCCGGGCCGTATCAGCCAATCTTCAGATTTTACTTTCAGGCGCTGCACAAACCCCGCAAGCGCCAGTAAATGCTCTTCGCTGGCATCGGCAAACTGATGAATTTTGCGCAGCTCCTCCAGCATTTCCTGCTGTTGTTTTTTGCGCACCTCGGCATTGGAGCGGGTGCGAAACTGAGCCCGCAGTAAAGATTGATCCGAAACCGTGGCCTGGGGAAAAGCCTGAATCCAACGGGTTATTTCTTTTTCAGGACTGAACTGCATCATCAGATTTTCACCCGCGAAGACCAATTCCCCATTGTGTAAACGGGTCACCCAGGTCGGGGCAGGCAGATCTTTCCAATGGCTGCCATGAACAGGATCCGGGGGCCAATAACGAACCGCTCGCAGCCGTTTTCCTTCAGGGCTCAATTCCAAACAGGCCTGAAGCCCGGCATCGACAATCCAAGTGCGTCCATCCGGCAGACGGCGGGCAAGAAGAGGCTCCTGTACGCCTTGTTCAGCGCCAAAGACTCTGAGCAGTTCACTGCGGGGTGAAATTTCAAGCACCTCTTTGCGGCCAGGATCTGAAATCAGCCAGGTATCAGCAGGTGTTAACTGTACATCACAGGGGGCCTTTAATTTTTCGGCATCTGGCGTTCTTAAACCAGGATAACGGCGCAAATGCCGACCGGAACGATCCAATTCCAGCACCCGTTGATTGCCCTGATCGACGATCAGCAGACATTCTTCCTGTTGACCCGGCCCCTGCTCCTTCAAATGGTAGGTCACCATCACAGGCTGACGCAAAGCCAATTTTGCTTTCCAGATCAACTCACCACTGGGGCTGTATTCAGCGACCCGGTTGCCGGTTTTATCGGCCACCAGAAAATTATGGTTGGGAAGCACCGTGGCATGTGACAAAGCCCCAATCTGCGCTTCTTTGCCGTCAAAAACCGTCAATAACTGGCGCCAGACGTTCATAATATAAAAACGGTTCTGTCCCGGCAAAACCACCAGCATCTGCCCTGGAAACAGCTGTGTAGAAGTTTCTGCACTGAGCAAATGGCGCAGGTCGCGCTCGGCCGGCAAATCCAGACGATAAAAACAAGCGGGGCAAGCCAGGCCATCGTCCTGCTCCAAAGGCGTTTCACACAGCGGGCAAATATCCTCAAAACGTATTGATTTGCCGCTCAAACGCAATTGGCGCATCACTTCCAAAACTGCTTCCCGCGAAATTGGAGTGCGCAGGGAATGGTTTCCCATGACGTCTTCAAGCTCGCCTAAAACCACGCGTTGGGTACGCAATTGTTTGCGCAGCTCATGCGCCAGTTTTTTTAGACGTTTGACTTCTTCATTGTGTAAGAGCAGATTGGTCAAGGTCACACGGTAGAAAGCCCAATTGAGCAAATCGACAATTGCGGCCTCGGCTTCAGCAGGTAAATCGAGTTCTTCGGCAGGTTCGCCGATCTGATCCCACAGGGCGGGATCATCTTTGGGGGGCTGGTAGACCTGGAATTTCCCCTTCTTCTGGGGAGCCTGACGGGCCACCTTTAATTCGGGCTCAGGTTCTTTTTCTGCTTCCTTAAAATCACTTTCTGTCAGGATCTGTTCTTGCAAAAGAAAGGCTTCAAAACTGAGTTTTTCAAGCGCATGCAGGGGATTGTCTGCCGTATAGGCCAAAATAGAAGGCTGGCTACCATCATGAATTGCAAAGCGCCGAATCGTACGCACACTGCTGGTTTTGACGACGTTAATCACGGGTGAGCGCTGACCAACTTCTTCCAGCCAGGTATTAAAAAACAAAAGTTTGCCATCGGGGCTGAGCTGCATGGGATCACAGGGCAAAATCCGCTGCATGCACCAGGAATCCCCCTTGATCTCAACAGAATAGGGAGTGCTCAGAGTTTCAGTGTCAAAATAGAGCAAACCAAATTGAGGTCTTTGGGTACAGATATACAAATAGCGCGGGTCGGGAGCAGGAAGCAAATTTCCCAGAACTCCCAGGCCTGAGCGCCAAATCTTATGCTTAAAATCCGAAAGATCAATCATCCAGAGCTGAATGCTCTCATTGTCTGTAATATATGCCATTTTTCCAGCAGAATCGAAACAAACATTCAAGGTTCGATTACTGCCTGGCTTGCGAATCTGCCAGCGTTCGAGGATCTCATAATCCGTTAAAGAAATTGCAAGCACTTCTCCTGCCTGGCGATGGCTTACAAACAGGGTTTCACGGTCAGGGCTTAAGTACAAATCCACAGCATGGGGACGTTTGTCCTGCTGAATCACATCCAACAAAAAATCACTCAAAAGCAAATAAGGATGGGTATGCAAACTGCTGGCCGTAATAAAACTGCGCTCTGGGGTCATCACCAATTCAGGCTGGCTGCCCTCCTCCAGTGAGATCGGGCGCATATATTTGCCCTCCTGATCAAGAGCAGCCCACTGCCTGCGCCCGCTTGTTGCAGAGGGTTCTGGACGCTGCTCTGTCAAGGCCACACGCGCGATTTCTTCGCCTGAGGGATATTGATTAAAATGCAAAATCAGGGTCTGCAGATCGACATGGCAGGAAATACCCGCAACCGCATCTTGCAAAGCCTGGCGTTGGGCCTGCCAAAGTCCCTGAAGTTCCTGAATCCGTTCTGTTGAAAAATTTTTCTGCTGGCTCAAATAGTGTAGCCAGCGCTCGGTCTGCGCTTCACTGCTCATTATTTATAACCCTTGAATATTGCCTGAGTTCAGTTATTATACTAGCGAATAGGATTTACTTTTATACTGCTCCTTAAAAAATATACCCAATTCTCACAGCCCCAAATCCATAAAATGCTGAAAAGAGGCTCCCATGCGCGATTTTAAACAAGAGACCGAAGCCTGGAAATTTTGGGATGCAGCCTGTGAAGCCCGTTATCAAGGGAATGAATTTCCCTATCCCTATATTCTGCAGAACCGCGCAGATGTGATCGCCCTGTGTGAATGGATCGAAACACAGGCCATCCGCTCTTACCTCGAAATCGGCATTTGGAGCGGAAAACTGGTTTCGCTGCTGCATTCCCTCTTTCAGTTTGAAAAGCTCGCGGTTTGCGATCTCCGGGACGCCGATAAATTTGGAGTAGAGATTAAAGTGCCGCCTGAAACGCTCTGCTTTTGGGGAGATTCCTGCTCCAATGACTATATGAACTGGCGTAAAAACTTGGGGGAAATCGATCTGGTCTTGATTGATGGCGCCCACAGCCTTGAAGCTGTGATGGCTGATTTTGAGATCAACCGCCACTACCCCACCCGCTATCTGGCTTTTCACGATATCGGCAATCCACGCACCCCTGATATTGTCAGGTTTTGGAACGCACTTCCAGGCGAAAAATGGAGCTTTTGCCAGCCTTTTTCAGAGCCCGAACTCCAAGATCTCGCCCCCATGGGAATTGGGGTCTGGAAAGTTCCCCTCTGAGGGATTGAAATCCAGCTTCTGAACACCTATGATGGGATCATCAGCGTCTTGAGCTAAATAGGCGAGGGAGAAAAAGAGCATGGAGACATTAGAGCAGAGAAAAGCGAATTACAAAAAATATTTGGAAATGGCCATTGATTTTGAAGAAGATGAAGAAATGCTTCAGGCGATTAAATACTACCGTGCAGCCTTAAAGTATTCACTGCATAAAAAAGATACGGATCATATTCACGGCAAAATTCAAAAATTACAGGCCAAAGCCCATTATGTCAGCGGAATGTTGGGAGAAGGACGAGAAGAAAAACCCCCCAATAAATTGCTGATGGGCTCGATTGCGCTGCTCGTTTCCCTGGGTATTCTCGTATTGCTCTCCCTCTTGATTCTCAAACCCTTCTGAAGTTCAAAGCAAAATCCGTTCCCGACGGGTCAAAGACAGCGCAAGACCTTTTTCATAATAGGCCTGTTCATTGATAAAAACAGGCCAAACCGTCTCATGCCCCTGATAGACAATCGTCTGACCATTGAAAGCAGAAAACAGAGGTTTTTGGGGATACAGAGGCTGAAAATCACGTCCCAACAGCCCCGGATAGATCATGCCAGCCAAAGAACCATCTTTCTGGCGGGGAAAATCAAGGTTCTCAAGCTGCCTGTAAACCGTCAGCTCTCCTTCATATTCTTCAGCCTCTCCCACTTGCCAGGCAGCAAGATAATCCAAAGCCGCCGCCACAATCTGTTCTGTTTTAAAATACAAATCAGCGCGCAAAGTGCCATGCATCATGGGGCCCACCTCGAGAGTCAGATCTCTGGCTGCCACAGAAGGCAGATAAGGGCTCTCTTCCGCTGCCTGGGGCATAAAGTAAATTCTGACAAGGGCATCCTGTTGCACCAAATGGGCGCAAAGCTGACGGGTCAAACGATCTTCCAAGGCATCTTCACGGGAAAGAATCACTGTAAAGCCCATATTGCTGGTGGTATTGTGTAAATCAATCAAAAAATCAGTCTTTTGAAAGCTCTGATGCAAAACCTTCGCACGTTGTGCCTCATAGGAATCCAAAGCCAGATTGGCTAAATCCGCAGGGCGAAAGCAGCGGTTCAGATCCTCTTCCACATAACGCTGGTTGCGCTCAATGGCATGGGGGTTGGCCAGACAGGTTTCGACCTGAAAAGGATACTGCCGAAAAGGCAAAATTTCTTTTTCCCATTTGCGGCACAGGTAAATCCCCCCCCATTCATTGCCATGGGTGCCGCCGACAATCAGCACACGCTGCATGAATTCAGTCCCACCAAAAATACCAGACGGTGCTGTCAATCAAAGTCAACGCCAGATTTTCAAGCGTTTGCACCCCCTGCTCAACAATATCCGGGCAATAGGCATATTGCAGGCGCGCAAGTTCACGCGCTTCATCCAAATTTTGCACGGGTCGGGCAATCCGCAGTTCAATCAGATCATGGGAATGACTCACCAATTCAGCGCCATAGCGCACAAACCAAGTCTCCATCAGGCGAATATGCACATCACTGTCAGGGCAGGCATTCCAGCCTCCGGTATGCAACCAGGCGGGCACTTCCCAGGAATGAGGGGTAGGCACCAAGGCCAGTAAAACCTCGGCATAGGGTTGGCGAGACAAAATATCCACATGAATCGCGTAATGGTGTTGGGGTTGCATATTTTCAGGCGTAAAGAATTCAGCAAATTCATCGAATTCATCAAGATCCAATTCCAGATCTTCTTCAGAAGCATGGGCTGCCAACCATTTCTGAAGATCCAAACTGGCCGCACTCTTTAAAACAGCCTGGGGCGAGGGCAAAGAATCAGTAAAAGACCAGCTGTTCTTCAATAATTCCAAATCTGATACAGGCCCCAAAAGCACCGGCCAATAGCCTGCCTCAGGTGTGAACGCACGTAATTTCTGCCAAGTTTCAATCGCCGTTTTACCAGGCAGGCTCAGAAAATAGAGGGGCTGTTCAGCTCCTGGAATGACTTGAGCCTGAAGGGCTTGCGAAAAACCATTCTGCTTGAGCAGATTCTCCAGCTCCGGCATGACATCAAGCAACCACTTTGATGGTGTGCAGACGAATATCCTCAGGACCGTTAATAAAGCCGCCATAGCGATAGACCTGTTGGAGATAATCCACCAGCTCGCGGGTAATCAGCTCACCGGGCACCAGAATGGGAATACCGGGTGGGTAAGGCGAAACAATTTCCGTGCAAATCCGACCCACAGAATTTTCAAAGGGAATGCGTTCTGTTTTGGCATAAAACGCTTCCCGCGGGGTCATGGCCGCAGGGGGAATCTCAGGCAAATCCAGAGTTTGCAAAAGGGGGCGCACCTGTTGGGGAATGCCATGGGCATGAAACTCCGTTGAGATTTGGCGCATGGCGTTGACCAGGCGCTCTAAATCACTGCGCGGATTGGCAAAGGTGACAATCGCCAGTACATTGGTAAGGGTTGCCATTTCAGCCTGAACGCCATACTTTTCGTTGAGCAGATCGAGCACGTCAAAACCCGAAACGCCCATTTCCGAAACATTGATCACCAATTTGGTAAGATCAATGGCGTGAATACCGGGCTGGCCAATCCGCTCACGTCCAAAACAATGCACACCGGGAATCTTATTCAGTTCCTGACGGGCCCATTCCGAAACTTCAAGGGCATGGCTCAGCAAGGTTTTTCCATGCAAAGCCATCTGGCGGCGGGCCGTATCCAGTGAAGCCATCAAAACATAAGAAGGGCTGGTGCTCTGCACAATCTGAAGCACTTTACGCACCCGTTGCACATCGACATGGCCCGTATCGCGCATATGAAACATCGAGGCCTGGGTCATGCCCGCAATAATTTTATGGGTGGATTGCACCACCAAATCAGCTCCCGCATCCAGGGCCGAAACGGGCAAATCGGGGTGAAAATGCAAATGCGGGCCATGGGCTTCGTCTACCAAGAGAGGTTTATGATAGCGGTGACAGATTTTAGCTATGGCCTGAATATCTGAAGTCACCCCATAATAAGTAGGGTGCACAATCATCACGGCTTTGACGTCTGGATTGGCCTGAATACTGGCCTCAACTTCTTCGGGGGTAATGCTGTCGTAAAAGCCAAATTCCTGATCCCAAACGGGCTTGAGATACACAGGGATCGCACCGCTGAGCAGAATGCCACCAATCACAGATTTGTGAACATTGCGGGGAATCAGAATTTTATCCCCCGGATCGCAGACACTGAGCACCATGGTATGGTTGCCACAGGTTGAACCATTGACCAGAAAAAAGGAGTAATCGGCACCATAGGCTGCGGCAGCCAATTCCTGGGCTTCTTTAATCACATGTTCTGGATCGTGTAAATTGTCAACCTCAGGCAATTCACAGAGGTCAATCCGAAACATATTGGTTCCGACCAGCTCGATAAATTCAGGATCAATACCCTGTCCATATTTATGACCTGGCGTATGAAAAGCGACCATGTCTTTCTTGAGATAATCACGCAAGGCCTCAAAAAAAGGCGCGCGGCTTTGGGGGTTGAGAAGGTCTGAATCTGTCATGGCGGAAGTCTCTGCTGTTTCAATCATGGTCTTAATGGTTCTCTCTGCTTTTGAAAAGTACGCATTGGCCCCCCTATTGTACAGTGCTTCGGGAAACAATGGTTAAGTTCACGTTATTAACTTTGCCTTTACTTTTTCTGTAACCCCGATCACCAAATCCGAGCGTCTTTCTGGATTACGCTAGCTTTGCGAAAGAGGTATATTTCATGACATCACAGCTTCCGATCCGCAAACAAAAACTGCATCCCGTCCGCGAAGTCAATCTCAGTGGAGATACCTGGCTGCACCAAGATGAACATCTCTGTGTCAGCTATTGGCATTTGCCCCGCACAGAATCCGATCAGGTCGCCCATACCCTAACCCTGACGATTTTCGACGAAGCCATTCAAATTCACAGCAAACACAATGCAGCAGGAGAAAGACTTTACTGGTATTGTGATCTGCTTGAGGTCAAACGAGACGAAGGGGGGTGGCATCTGACCGATCTCTTGCTGGATGTTGTGGTTTTTCCCGACGGCAGCACCCGCATGCTGGATCTTGGCGAACTGGCCGAAGCACTTGAAGAGGGGGGCATTCACCCCCAACAGGCCGCTCAGGCCCTGCGGCTGGCTGAAACCATTCAAGACTGGGCCAACCAAAACGCCTTTCCCCCTCCTGTGGTCAGCAACTGGCTCCAGGCACATCCTGATGCGCTCAATTTTAGCCAGTATCACTCCCCAGAAGTTTCAACTTAAATGGCAGCTTCATTTAGCCAATCCCTCAAGGTGCTGGAACTGGCCTCTGTTTTGGCCGGCCCAGCCGTGGGGCTCTTTTTTGCTGAACTGGGTGCAGAGGTCATCAAGGTTGAAAATCTGCTCACGGCAGGCGATGTCACCCGTTGCTGGCGATTGCCCCAGGAATCTTCAAACACGGATATTTCGGCCTATTTTTCCTGTATTAACTGGGGCAAACGCTCTTTGGCCCTCAATCTCAAAACAGCTGAAGGGCTTGCCATTATTCAAAAACTGGCAGCCCAGGCCGATATCGTGATTGTCAATTATAAACCCGGAGATGCCGAAAAACTGGGGGTCGATGCGGCCAGCCTGAGAAAGCAGAACCCCGGCTTGATTTACGCCCATTTGACCGGCTATGGCCCCGACAATTCCCGCGCAGGCTTTGATGCCTTGATTCAAGCAGAAACAGGTTTTGTCGACCTCAATGGAGAAAGTGAAGGCCCCGGCTTAAAAATGCCAGTGGCTTTGATGGATTTACTGGCTGCGCATCAGCTCAAGGAAGCCATCCTGATCGCTTTGCTGGAACGGCAAGCCACAGGCCAGGGAGCCCTGCTCGAAATCGGACTGTTTCAAAGCGGTCTGGTCTCTTTGGCCAATCAAGCCAGTGCCTGGCTTCAAGCAGGACAACTTCCCCAGCGCATGGGGTCTGAGCACCCCAGCATCGTCCCCTATGGCACGGTTTACAGCTGTCAACAAAATCAAAAGCTGATGCTGGCGGTTGGCAATGACGCGCAATTCAAAGCGCTCTGTGAAGTGCTGGGTTGCCCTGAACTGATACAAAATCAACGATTTCAGACCAATCCCCTGCGGGTGCAAAACCGCCAGCAGCTCCATCCATTGCTTCAAACGCGCATCGAAAACTTTCAACGCCAGGCTTTATTAACGCGTCTTTGGCAGGCAAAAGTACCTGCCGGTGCTTTGCATACGGTGGCGGAGGCGCTGGAACAACCCGAAGCCCAAGCACTGCTGCTCAAAGCTGAAAAAGCAGGCAGCTCCTATCTGGGGCTGCGCAGTTTGGCTTTTGCTCCGCCTCAAGGACTTGAAACACTGTTGCCCCCGCCTCATCTCGGGGAACACAGCCAAGAGCTGCTTGTGGCCTTGGGTTTGAGTCTTTCTGAAATTCAAAGCCTGGAAAAAGCAGGTATTATTTTAACTCAAAATATGTTTGAATAAAAAAATGAGCAGCAAAATACAGAGCCAAGCCCCTCTCAGCCCCCCTTCAGAAGGCATTGTCTTCTGGAATCTGGCGCAGGAACGCCACAGCGTGTTTCTCTTGGTTTTTGGCGCTTTGATCAGCGCCAGCCTGGCCTTGCTGATTCATGGTTTCAGCAGCCCTTTGACGGAGATCAGCAGACTCTGGCAAAGCTCTTTCTTTCTCTTTTACCTGAGTCTGGCCTACAGTCTTTGGAACCTTCACAAAAGCCTTTTTCTGCTGCAGAGTTTTCTGCTCTTGGGTTTCAGCATTGGGCTGAATGGATTGCCCTTATTACAGCCTGAAATATTTACGGTTCTGCATCTTGAAGCACTTCAAAATTTTCTGCTCTTTGACAGCCAAACCCTTTTGCCTTGGCAAATCCCCTTCAACTATCTGGTGATCCCCTTTACAGCCCTGTGGCTGCTTTTCTACCGTTCACTGAAACCCTGGTTCATGCCAACACCGGAAGATTAAGAGAGCTTTGCACATCTCAAATCCGTTAAGTTGACACATTTGGCAGAGCGTCTGCCTAAAAAACTCACCCCTTAAGACGCTTTGCCGCTGAATTTCAAACATGAAAAAAGCTGGAGAAAATTCTCCAGCTTTTTAGCTTCTATGACAGTGTCTGAGGTTTTAGCCTACAGTGGCTTCAGAAGCTTCTGTACTGGCAGCTTCAGAGCTCTCAGAAGCAGCAGTTTCAGTCCCTTCAGAAGCAGCGGCTTCTGTGGTGCCTTCGGCTTCAGCTTCAACTTCAGCTTCAACACTGACTTCCACTGCTGTGGTTTCAGAGCCTTGTGCTTCAACCGTCACAGTAGCAGTGGTTTCTGCCGTGGTGGTGCTGCTGGCAGACTCTTCAACCGTCACCGTGGTCTGGGTCGCTGCATCGGTACAAGAAGAGGTCACTTCACCGGCTGCGCTGGCACCGAAGGTCAGATTGCGGGTGGTGGAGGTGCCATCAGCCTTGGTCCAGGTAATTGTGCCCGTACCCGTGGCTGAACCATCAGCAGCGACCACATGCTGACGCTGAACTTCACGCTTGCGACCATCTTTCCAGGTGGTGGTCGATTCTACAGAAACTGTCCGGCTGCCATCGGCATTGACGGTGACGGTACGGTGTACTGAACGCGTATAGTTTTTGTGGCTTGCATCCAGTTTGAAATCCAGGCTGACCAGTTTGCCGTCCATGGTGGTGCGGGAGAGGTAGGTATCACGTTTCAAACCAATTTTGGTATTTTCAAAGGAAACCTTTACAATCTCGGTGGTGCTG